>NZ_JBFTLU010000179.1:0-14334 GCF_056396605.1 Pseudomonas sp. 05T35 | reverse complement strand
CCTCTACCACAGGCTCGGCATCATCGGCCTCAACGGAGATGAAGTCGTCTTCGGTGTCCAGTTGTTCTTTGCCAGTGCTCATAAGGTTAACTCCAGGCTAAKACTGCCATTGGCGCTTCTTATATCGACATTCTCCCGGCGGGTAAAAAAGATTTTTTCAATCGGTAAATCAATAAAGGTAATAGAGCCTCAATCGTCGGAGGTCTTTTGCTTGTATTCGCACAGGTCTTCGATACGGCAGCTGCCACAGCGGGGCTTGCGAGCCAGGCAAACGTAGCGCCCGTGGAGGATCAGCCAGTGATGGGAGTCGAGCAGATACTCCTTGGGCACAAACTTCATCAGTTTCTTTTCCACCTCGACGACATTCTTGCCTGGCGCTAACCCTGTGCGGTTGCTGACCCGGAAAATATGCGTGTCAACGGCCATGGTCAGCTGACGAAAAGCCGTGTTGAGCACCACGTTCGCGGTCTTTCTACCGACCCCGGGCAGCGCTTCCAGCTCCTCGCGGGTTTGCGGTACTTCACCGCCATGAAGCTCTACCAGCATTCGGCAGGTTTCGATGACGTTTTTTGCCTTGCTGTTGTACAGGCCGATGGTCTTGATGTACTCGGACAATCCTTCTACACCCAGCGCATAAATCGCSGCCGGMGTATTGGCYACCGGRAACAGCTTGGCGGTGGCCTTGTTGACGCCCACGTCGGTGGACTGCGCAGAAAGGATCACGGCGATCAGCAATTCGAAGGGTGACGAGTAGGCCAGTTCGGTTTTCGGTTCCGGATTGTCTTCGTGAAGCCGGCGGAAAATTTCCAGGCGTTTTGCGGCATTCATGAGTAGAGCAGTTCCTTGAAGGCGGTCAGTGTGAGGTTGAGGCACCAGGCCAGGCTTGTTTGGCGGCTATGAGCAGTCCCAGCAGGATAAACCCGCCGGGGGCGAGGACGGCCAGTCGTATGCCGCCATCAGCGGTAAACAGCCAGCCTTGCCCGCTGTAATCAATAATTCCGGTCAGCCAGGACACATGGCTGGCGAATGACCCATTGCCAAGAGCTTCTCGCAACACGCCCAGAACAACCGTCAGCCCGAAAAACAGGCTGGACAGGCGAATCCRGTCGCTCATGCTGGCCTGGGTAAAAAAGCCGTTGTGCTCCAGCACAATGCACTGCAGGGCAATCAGTCCTGCATACATTCCCAATTGCTGATGCAGTTCAAAGGTGACGGTTGCGCCGATCAACTGGTCGAATTGCCCCTGATCTTTTTTCAGCGCCCAGCCACTGTCACCAGGGTCGTTGCGCGACTTGCCGAAAAAGCCCTGAAGCCAGGGATTGGGCTGGTCGGCGATTTTTCCTCCCAGCCTGGGTGTTTCCGATTGCTTGAGGGTTTTGACCCCCAGCAACTTGCCGTTGATGTCGATCACGATCAGCAGTTCGATCGCGTTTTCGTAACCCGTCACCTGGCTGCGTAATATCACTGCACTGGGTTTTCCGCCTGCTGTGGCCAGGTAACCGCCCAACAAGGTGCTGTTGCTCAGCGCGATATCCTTGAGTTCGAGTGGCTGGTCCAAAGGCTGATTGTCGTAGCTGCCGGCTGGCAGCATGTCGAACAGCTTGTGGCTTTCAATCAAGCGCTGTTCAGCCGAGATCCGCGGTGCGGCGGCGTGTTGCAGGAAAAATGTCGCGCCTGCGCCCAATCCGGCCACGACCACCAGCATCAGCACACTGRAATTCCGGTTCATGGCGTACGAGGCTCTGGTTGTGCAGCGGCGAGGCGTTCCAGGGCCGGTACGCAGAGATTCATCAGCAGCACCGCAAAGGCCACCCCGTCGGGATAGCCGCCCCAGGTTCGAATCAGGTAGGTCAGCAGACCGACGCCCGCGCCGAACATCAAGCGGGCTTTGGGACTCTTCGCTCCCGATACCGGTTCGGTCACGATAAAGAATGCCCCGAGCATGCTCGCACCCGTCAGCAAGTGAAAGAGCGGCGAGCCGTGGGAGTCCGAACCGGAGCCGTTCCAGCACAGCAGGCTGATGACGAACAGACTGCCGAGCATGCCGACCGGCGCATGCCAGCTGAACATCCGCTGCTGTAACAGGAACGCGCCGCCGGCGAGGAAAGCCAGATTCACCCATTCGATACCGTTACCACCCATGTGGCCAAACGCCGGGTTGCCGGCGAAGAGTTCGTCCATGGTCAGGCTTTTGTTGATTCGCAGGCTATCCAGCGCCGTGGCCGTCACCCAGGCGTCGGGCTGCTCGGCGCCGCTGAAATTGAAACCGAAAACCTGTTGCAGGCCGGCGAGCAGATTTATCCCGTGGGACGTTGGCCAGTGGGTCATCTGTCGCGGGAAACACACCAGCACCAGCGCAAAACCGAGCATGGCCGGATTGAACGGGTTTTTGCCAACGCCACCATAAAGGTGCTTGCCGAAAAACATCGCGAATGCCGCAGCGCTGACCGTCAGCCACCATGGACAGTAAGGCGGTAGCGCCAGTGCGAGCAAGGTGGCGCTGACCAATGCGCTGCCGTCGTTCAACGCAGGCTTGAGTGGGTACTTGCGCAAGCGCAACACCAGCGCTTCAACCGCTAACGCGCTGCCGCAGGCTAGCAGCAGATTGATCAGAACGCCCCAGCCAGATAACCAGAACAACACCAGCATGCCTGGCACGGTGGCCAGTAACACCCGCTTCATCGCCTGTTGCAGGCGATCATCGACCGGTTCAAGGGGCGACATAGGCGTTTACCTGGCGCTCGGCTTCGCAGAGCCGTTCGCGGGCCTTGGCCAAGAGCTCCGCCGGCGTATCAGGATGCCGCTCGAGCTTGCTGACATCGGCGCGGGCATAAGCCAGTTCGGTTTTCAGTTGCCGCAGTTGAGCGTCGATGGGACGTTTTTCGACGCGTAGCAGATCGGGGGCCGGTTTTTCGCTGGCGCCTTCGGCAGCGTGCAGCGCCTGTTCCGCTTGAGCGAGGGCCACGCCGAGTGCTTCCAGTTGCTCGGCGGGTACTTCGCTGGCCTGGGCTTTTTTCAGCTCAGCGCGACGCATCGCCAGCTGGATTTTTGCGCGTTTGAGTTCGGCATCGTTGGCCGGCGCCGTCGATTGCACGGGTACTGGCGGCACCGTGCTTTCGAGCTGCGCCAGGACCTGCTCGGCGGCTTCGAATTGCTGCTGCAAAATGATCAGCTGCGACTGTTGTTCAAAGGTCGGTGGATGCCCGAATGCCTTCAATGATTTGTTCAACTGCGCGCGGCTCATCGCCACATCGATCTTGGCTTTTTTCAGCGCGGCATCGGCGGCAGCGGTTTTTTGTGCCTGAACCCGGGCAATGGCGTCCTGCAGCGGAGTATTGCTGGCGTCGCTGTGCTGTGCGGCTTTTTGCGCGCGGGCCAGTCGTTCAGCGTGCTTTTGCTCTTCCTCACGACGCAGGCGCGCATTGCGCTGTTCGAAGCGTTGTCGGGCGTGATCGCGTTTAGCCGTGCGTGCCCGCAGTTCTTCGGGCGTGAATGCCAGACCACCGACAATCGGCAGCACTTTGTCCGAGGGCAATGGATGCATTTCGATGCAATCCACCGGGCAGGGTGCTACACAAAGATCGCAGCCGGTGCATTCGTCGATCAGCACCGTGTGCATCAGTTTTGCCGCGCCGACAATCGCGTCTATCGGGCAGGCCTGAATGCACTTGGTGCAGCCGATGCATTCGGCTTCACGGATAAATGCAATTTGCGCCGGTGCCGAGCCACGGCTGGTGTCCAGTTCCAACACCGGGATTTTCAGCAGTTCGGCCAACGCTGAAATGGTCTCGTTGCCGCCCGGCGGGCACTTGTTGATTGCCTCGCCATTGGCGATGCCTTCAGCGTAGGGCTTGCATCCGGGGTGGCCGCATTTGCCGCATTGGGTCTGCGGCAGGAGTGCGTCGATACGTTGAATCAGACTCATGTTTTGATCAGTCCGCTGAAGCCGAGAAATGCCACTGCGATCAGTCCGGCGCTGATCAGGTCGATCGGCAGGCCACGAAAGGGCAGGGGCACATCGTTATTGAGAATGCGCTGGCGCAGGTCGCTGAACAGACTCAGCACCAGCCAGAAACCCAGCCCGGCGCCAAGACATAGCGCTGCGTGATAGCCAAAGCCTTTGTCGCCCTGCATGCCGAACAGGCTCAGCCCCAGCACGCCAGCGTTGCCGAGCAACAACGGCCACAAGCCGTCGAACGGTAACTGCGGCAGGGCACGCGTCAGCAGATTCAGCACCGGGGTAATCAGCAGTACGCTCAAGGGCAAAAACACAAACAGGTACAAGGACGTCAGCCCAAGCGGTATCAGCAACCAGTGATAGGCCGCGTAACCCAGAACGCCGCTGAGCAACATCAGGCAGGTGGTTGCAATGCCCAGGGCATGAACCTGACGCCGTTCGATGGCAGGCTCACGCGTCGATTTCATCAACGGATCGACACCCAGCGGCCAGTGCACGATGAAGTTATTGATCAGGGCGGTGCTGATGAGCGTGAGCAGAATGTCGGTCATGGGCGTGCCGGGTTGAGCGAACGGGCCTGTGCATAAAGATTAGGCATTATCCGGCAAGCAGATATGAAAATCCCACCGCCGCGAGTCAACGCGACGGTGGGATCGGTTCAGTCAGGCAACTTACTTGATGCGCTGACCCGGCTTGGCGCCGCTGTCCGGGCTCAACAGGTAGATTTCTTGGCCGCCAGGGCCTGCCGCCATGACCATGCCTTCGGAGATCCCGAAACGCATTTTGCGTGGCTTGAGGTTGGCGATCATCATCGTCAGACGACCTTCAAGCTTGGCCGGGTCCGGATAAGCGCTCTTGATGCCGGAGAACACGTTGCGTTGCTCGTCACCGATATCCAGGGTCAGGCGCAGCAGCTTGTCCGCGCCTTCCACGGCTTCGGCCTTGAGGATCAGGGCCACCCGCAGGTCGACCGCGGCAAAGGTATCGAACTCGATCTCTGGCGACAGCGGATCCTTGGCCAGCTCGCCATTCCCTTGTGGGGCGGCATCGCCGGTGTCGGTCTGGCTGGCGGCCAGGTCTTCTTTCGAAGCGTCGGTCATGGCTTGTACCTTGACTGGGTCGATACGGGTCATCAGCGGTTTGAACTCGTTCAGTTGATGGTTGCTGAGCAGGGTTGCGTGATCGTTCCAGGTCAGCGGTGCGACGTTGAGGAACGTCTCGGCATCGGCGGCCAGCAACGGCAGCACGGGCTTGAGGAAGATCACCAGTTGGCGGAACAGGTTGACGCCCAGGGCGCAGATCGCCTGGACTTCGTCTTGCTTGCCTTCCTGTTTGTTCAGCGACCATGGCGCCTTGTCGGCGATCCAGGCGTTGGCACGGTCGGCCAGGCCCATGATTTCACGCATGGCACGGGCGAAGTCGCGAGCCTCGTAAGCCTCGGCGATGCTTGGCGCAGCAGCCAGGAACGCTTCGGTCAGTTCTGGCGCGGCAAGTGGTACAGCTCGGCGGTGGAGTCTTTGGCCCAGTACGTGTCGAAGTCCAGTTCAGGACGACGTGCGCAGAGGTTCTTGAAGCTCGCCATGTAGCCGATTGGCGCGTCGAGCCAGACATAGAAGTATTTGCCTGGCTCGTCGGGGATTTCGAAACCGAAGTACGGCGCATCGCGGGATATGTCCCACTGTTGCAGGCCGACATCCAGCCATTCGGCGATCTTGTTCGCAACCGCGTCTTGCAGGGTGCCGCTGCGGGTCCATTCCTGCAGCATCTGCTGGAAGTCCGGCAGCTTGAAGAAGAAGTGCTGGGAATCCTTGAGTACCGGCGTGGCGCCCGAGATCGCCGACTTCGGATCCTTCAGGTCAGTCGGCGCGTAGGTGGCACCGCATTTTTCGCAGTTGTCGCCGTACTGGTCTTCAGTGCCGCACTTCGGGCAGGTGCCCTTGATGAAGCGGTCGGCCAGGAACATTTTCTTTTCCGGGTCGAAATACTGGGTGATCGAACGCGTGGCAATGTGCCCGGCGTCACGCAGCTTCAGGTAGATCTGGCTCGACAGCTCACGGTTTTCTTCGGAGTGAGTGGAGTGGAAATTGTCGAAGTCCACCAGGAACTCGGGTCAGTATCACCGCGTCGATAAAGTTAMGGCTGCTGCGCACCCGAGCGGGAGCAAGCTCCCTCGCCACAAATGAGTGTCCGGCGTAGGATACCCGTCTGATTTTCCAGCCTTGTTATCGGAGTTGCCCATGAGCGCCGTCAATCGCGCAGCGGTGGAAGCCGTCCTTCGTCAGTACACCGACCCTTACTTGAACCAGGATCCGGTCAGCGCCGGTTGCCTGCGCAGCATCGACATCCAGGGCGACCGCGTCAGCGTTCAGCTGGAACTGGGCTACGCCGCCGGCCTGTTCAAGAGTGGCTGGGCGCAAATGCTGCAAATGGCGATCGAAGGCCTGGATGGCGTGACCTCGGCCAAAGTCGACATCACTACTGTGATTGCCGCGCACAAGGCGCAGGCGCAGATTCCAGGCCTGGCCAACGTCAAGAACGTGGTCGCCGTGGCGTCCGGCAAGGGCGGCGTGGGCAAATCCACCACCGCCGCCAACCTTGCGTTGGCGCTGGCCCGTGAAGGCGCCAAGGTCGGGATCCTCGATGCTGATATCTATGGTCCGAGCCAGGGCATCATGTTCGGCATCCCGGAAGGCACCCGACCGAAGATCAAGGACCAGAAGTGGTTCGTGCCGATCGAGTCGCATGGCGTTGAAGTCATGTCCATGGCGTTTTTGACCGACGACAACACGCCGATGGTCTGGCGTGGCCCGATGGTTTCCGGCGCCTTGCTGCAACTGGTGACGCAGACGGCCTGGAGCGATCTGGATTATCTGGTGATCGACATGCCGCCGGGCACCGGTGACATTCAGTTGACCCTGGCGCAAAAAGTCCCGGTGGCCGGTGCGGTGATCGTCACCACGCCGCAGGATCTGGCATTGCTGGACGCCCGCAAAGGCGTGGAGATGTTCCGCAAGGTCAACATTCCAGTGCTCGGCGTGGTGGAAAACATGGCCGTGCACATCTGCTCCAACTGCGGTCATGCCGAGCACCTGTTCGGTGAAGGCGGCGGCGAGAAGCTGGCCAGCCAATATGGTGTCGAACTGCTGGCATCACTGCCGCTGTCGATGTTGATTCGCGAGCAGGCTGACGGCGGCAAGCCAACGGTGATCGCCGAACCGGACAGCCAGATCGCCATGGTCTACCAGGAACTGGCCCGTCACGTCGGTGCGCGGATTGTCTTGCAGGAAGCCRCCACGCCAGCGATGCCGAACATCACCGTCAGCGACGATTGATATCTGTCAAATTGACGCTGATTAAATGTGGGAGCGGGTTTGCTCGCGAATGCGGTCAATCAGTCAACTTATCGGTTGAATGACACACCGCTTTCGCGAGCAAGCCCGCTCCCACAGTTGTTTTGTGTACGGCTTAAATCCGCAAACCGCCATCCATCTCCAGGATCCGGCCGGTGTAATAGTCGTTCTCGAAGATGTACGCCGCCGAATGGGCGATCTCTTCGGGCTTGCCCATTCGCTTGAGCGGAATCCCGGAGGTCATTTTCTCCAGCGCTTCAGGCTTCATGCTCAGGGTCATTTCGGTTTCGATGAAGCCCGGCGCAATACCGGCCACGCGAATGCCATAGCGTGCCAGTTCCTTGGCCCAGGTCACGGTGGCCGCAGCAACCCCGGCCTTGGCGGCGGAGTAGTTGGTCTGGCCGACGTTGCCGGCGCGGGAGATCGAGGAGATGTTGACGATCGCGCCGCTGGTCTTCAGCTCGATCATTTTCGCCGCCACTTCACGGGTGCACAGGAATACGCCGGTCAGGTTGACGTCGATCACGGCCTGCCACTGTGCCAGGCTCAGCTTGGTCATTTCGCCATCCTTGACCTTGATCAGCAGGCCATCGCGCAGAATCCCGGCGTTATTGATCAGGCCGTGGATCACGCCGAAGTCTTCGGCAACCTGGGCGACCATGTGCGTCACCTGTTCTTCATTGGCGACGTTGCACAGATAAGCGCGAGCCTCGACACCGGCGGCTTTACAGGCGGCGACGGCCTGGTCGAGTTTTTCCTGGTTGAGGTCGACCAGCGCCAGTTTCGCGCCCTTGGCGGCGAAATACTCGGCCATCGAACGGCCTAAACCCTGGCAACCGCCTGTGATAATGATTACTTTGTCAGTGAGTTTCATTCGCATGCCCCCAATGGCAGGTCAGAGTGGTTTCCTTCAGAGAGCCTCTCGATCTGCACCTGATGTGGCCTGGCTGCACATGAGAACTGCCCGATGGCATTGCTGGAACTTTGTCCCAGGTACCTGTCCGTTTTTTTGACGGATTCTATATAAGGAGTCATAAATTGAGCGTTGAAGCTGCCAAGCATGCCCGAGAATTGCTGCTCAAGGAATACCGCGGAGTGCTCTCGACACACTCCAAGGCGATGCCCGGTTTCCCGTTCGGCTCGGTGGTTCCTTATTGCCTGGACGAGCAGGGCCGGCCGCTGATCCTGATCAGCCGGATCGCCCAGCACACCCACAATCTGCAAAAAGACCCCAAATGCTCATTGCTGGTGGGTGAGCGCGAGGCTGAAGACGTACAGGCCGTTGGTCGCCTGACCTACCTGGCCGAAGCGGAAAAAATCCAGGATCAGGCCGCCATCGATGCCGCCGCCGAGCGTTATTACCGCTATTTCCCGGATTCGCAGAATTATCACAAGGCGCATGATTTCGACTTCTGGGTACTCAAACCGATACGGCATCGCTACATCGGCGGTTTTGGTGCGATTCACTGGGTCGACCAATTGACCCTGGCCAACCCATTCGCCGGCAAGGCCGAAGCGAGCATGATCGAACACATGAACGCCGACCACGCCAAGGCCATCGCCCATTACGTCGAGCTGGCCGGCCTGCCGAAAACCGCACCCGCTCAGTTAGCGGGCATCGACGCCGAAGGCATGCACCTGCGCATTGGCCAGGGGCTGTACTGGTTACCGTTCCCGGAAGTGTGTAATACGCCGACACAAGTACGCGAAGCCTTGGTTTTATTGGCTCACGCCGAGCAATGGCCGAAAAATGCGACAGCCGACGCTTGAAATCACGAAACGGCGACGTCATCTACGTTCTACTTGCAAGGCATTCTTGCGTTGAGGAACCATTTGATGCGCCCTTTTTTATTGCTCTTTCTGCTGTTCCCGGTGTTGGAGCTGTTCGTATTCGTCAAGGTCAGCGCGGCCATCGGGTTTTTCCCGGCGCTGCTGCTGATCATTCTCGGCTYGATGTTCGGCGTGTTTGTGCTGCGCATCGCCGGACTGGCTACCGCATTGCGCGCTCGTGAGAGCCTGAACCGCGGCGAGTTGCCAGCGCAGACCATGCTTGAAGGCCTGATGCTGGCCTTGGGCGGCGGTCTGTTGATCCTGCCAGGTTTCATCAGCAGCGTGATCGGTCTGATCATGATAGTGCCGATCACCCGCCGGCTGCTGGCCAACGCGATGCGCAAGCGCGCCGAAGAGCAGGCAATTCGTCAGCGTGCCTTTGCCGATGATCTGCAACCGCGTGGCGGCCCGGCTCCGCGTCAACCGTTGGGCCGTGAGCCAAACGTGATCGAAGGCGAGTTCGAGCACCGCGACTCCAAGTAACCGCTTCATTCACACGGCACCTTCGCTCGCTGCGTTTTCACACAACCTGTGCGGTGCCGTGTTCGTTTCTGTGGTCGGTGCCGTAAAAAATTTCACTGCCCAGCCCTTGTAATAAGCTTATGCGCCCTTATGTAACGGTCACCGCAAGGTTTCTGGTGAAGATCACCAGACAGACTTCCGCGGTTCGCTTGACGAGCCGCAACCGGCAACGCCGGAATTTAACCCGCCGGGATTACACCGGCCGCTGAAAACCACAATTAGGAGAGATCGACAATGAAGCTTCGTCCTCTGCATGACCGCGTCGTCATCCGTCGCAGCGAAGAAGAAAAGAAAACCGCTGGCGGTATCGTTCTGCCAGGTTCGGCTGCCGAAAAAGCCAACAGCGGTGAAGTCCTTGCTGTAGGTACCGGCCGCGTGCTGGACAACGGTGAAGTGCGTGCGCTGGCCGTGAAAGTGGGTGACAAGGTTGTGTTCGGCCCGTACTCCGGCAGCAACACTGTGAAAGTCGACGGTGAAGACCTGCTGGTAATGGCTGAGAACGAGATTCTCGCTGTTATCGAAGGCTGATTTGCGCTCAATTTCCCGCTACTACAAAAGTATTTAAGGAATATCGATCATGGCTGCTAAAGAAGTTAAATTCGGCGATTCCGCCCGTAAGAAAATGCTCGCCGGTGTCAACGTCCTGGCTGACGCAGTGAAAGCGACCCTGGGCCCTAAAGGCCGTAACGTGATCATCGAGAAGAGCTTCGGCGCTCCGACCATCACCAAGGACGGCGTTTCCGTAGCCAAAGAAATCGAGCTGAAAGACCGTTTCGAAAACATGGGCGCGCAGCTGGTCAAAGACGTTGCCTCCCGTGCCAACGATGACGCAGGCGACGGCACCACCACCGCGACCGTTCTGGCTCAGTCGATCGTCAACGAAGGCCTGAAAGCCGTCGCTGCCGGCATGAACCCGATGGACCTGAAACGCGGTATCGACAAAGCGACCATCGCTATCGTCAAAGAGCTCAAAGCCCTGTCCAAGCCATGCGCTGACACCAAGGCAATCGCTCAGGTCGGCACCATCTCGGCCAACTCCGACAGCTCCATCGGCGACATCATTGCCGAAGCCATGGAAAAAGTCGGTAAAGAAGGCGTGATCACCGTTGAAGAAGGCTCGGGCCTGGAAAACGAACTGTCGGTTGTAGAAGGCATGCAGTTCGACCGTGGCTACCTGTCCCCGTACTTCGTCAACAAGCCAGAGACCATGACCGCCGAACTGGACGGTCCGCTGATCCTGCTGGTCGACAAAAAGATCTCGAACATCCGCGAAATGCTGCCAGTACTGGAAGCCGTTGCCAAAGCCGGCCGTCCTCTGCTGATCGTTGCCGAAGACGTTGAAGGCGAAGCCCTGGCGACTCTGGTTGTGAACAACATGCGCGGCATCGTTAAAGTGGCTGCCGTCAAAGMCCCGGGCTTCGGCGACCGTCGCAAGGCCATGCTGCAGGACATCGCTGTTCTGACTGGCGGTACCGTTATCTCCGAAGAGATCGGCCTGAGCCTGGAAAGCACTACCCTGGAACACCTGGGTAATGCCAAGCGCGTGATCCTGTCCAAAGAAAACACCACTATCATCGACGGTGCTGGCGTTGAGGCTGACATCCAGGCTCGCGTTGTTCAGATCCGTCAACAAGTGGCTGACACTTCGTCCGACTACGACCGTGAAAAACTGCAAGAGCGTCTGGCCAAGCTGTCCGGCGGTGTTGCAGTGATCAAGGTTGGCGCGGGTTCCGAAGTTGAAATGAAAGAGAAGAAAGCCCGCGTTGAAGACGCCCTGCACGCCACCCGTGCAGCCGTTGAAGAAGGCGTGGTACCTGGCGGTGGCGTGGCACTGGTTCGCGCTCTGCAAGCGATCTCCGAGCTGAAAGGCGACAACGATGACCAGAACGTCGGCATCCAGTTGCTGCGTCGCGCTGTTGAAGCGCCACTGCGCCAGATCGTTGCCAACTCCGGCGACGAGCCAAGCGTTGTCGTCGACAAGGTCAAGCAGGGCAAGGGTAACTACGGTTACAACGCTGCTACCGGCGAATACGGCGACATGATCGAAATGGGTATCCTGGACCCGGCTAAAGTGACTCGTTCGGCTCTTCAAGCGGCTTCGTCGATTGCCAGCCTGATGATCACCACCGAAGCCATGATCGCCGAGATCAAGGAAGACGCACCAGCTGGCGGCGGCATGCCAGACATGGGCGGTATGGGCGGCATGGGCGGCATGATGTAAGCCAGCCTTACCCCGTACGAAAAAACCCCGCTGGCGTAAGCCGGCGGGGTTTTTTATTTTCTGTGAAGATGATCGTTCACGCGCAGAGCGTGGGAACGATCAAACCCGACAGGCATTCTGACAGGGCGGATAATCAGACAGCCCTATCCCTGAGTCATTCTTGGCCTTAAGCTGCGCGGTCCAAGACGGCCGTAACTGTGTACGGAGCAAGTGCCCATGCGAATTCTATTGGTTGAAGACAACCGCGACATCCTCGCCAATCTGGCCGATTACCTGGGGCTTAAAGGCTATACCGTGGATTGCGCGCAGGACGGGTTGTCAGGTCTGCACCTGGCGGCCACCGAGCATTACGACCTGATCGTGCTCGACATCATGCTGCCCGGCATTGATGGTTACACCCTGTGCAAACGCCTGCGCGAAGATGCCCGGCGCGATACCCCGGTGATCATGCTGACCGCCCGTGACCAATTGGATGACCGGCTGCAGGGTTTCAAATCCGGTGCCGATGATTACCTGGTCAAACCGTTTGCCCTGTCTGAACTGGCGGCGCGCATCGAGGCGGTCATGCGCCGTACCCAGGGTGGCGGTCGCCGTGCCCTGCAGGTTGGCGATCTGAGCTACGACCTCGACACGCTGGAAGTGACCCGCGAAGGGCGCCTGCTGAAGCTCAACCCGGTAGGGCTCAAGTTGCTGGCGGTGTTGATGCAGAAAAGCCCGCACGTCTTGCGTCGCGAAATACTCGAAGAAGCCCTCTGGGGTGACGACTGTCCGGACAGCGACAGCCTGCGCAGTCATGTCCATCAGTTGCGTCAGGTGATCGACAAGCCGTTCGCCAAACCCTTGCTGCAAACCGTGCACGGCGTCGGCTATCGCCTGGCCGAGGGGCGTGATGGAGTTTAAGCAGAGCCTTGCTCAGCGGATCATTATTGCCTTTGCCTTGATGAGTGCGTTGGTGGCGGGGGCATTCGCCATAGGCATCGTGGCGACCGTGCATCTGGTCGAAGAAAAGCTGATTTCTGCAGGCCTGGGTGGCGATTTACAGCGTTTGCTGTTGATGGACAGTATGGCCGACTGGAGTCATCGTCCCGAACCCGATCAGTTGTTCTACTTCAGTGGCGGCCCTGGCGACTTCGACTTGCCCAGGGACCTGCGGCATCTGAATGCGGGCTTTCATGAAGTATTTCGCGAGCAGCTGTCATACCACGCGCTCGTCGAGATCGTTGACGGCCGACGCTACGTCCTGCTGCAGGATCAAAGCGATTTCGAAGAGCGCGAACGGGTGTTGTTTGCCGTGGTGCTGGTGGGGTTTGTATTAAGTCTGGCATTGGCGGTGTTCCTTGGCTGGGTTCTCGCGCGCAAGGTCATGGCACCGGTGGTCCGGCTGGCGCGCCAGGTGCGTCACCGCGATCAACTGCTCGGCCTGGCACCGCCCTTGGCGCCAGACTATGCCGCCGATGAAGTCGGTGAGCTGGCCGTCGCCTTCGACGCCACGCTGGGCCGATTGCGCCAGGCGCTGAGTCGCGAACGGCTATTCACCAGCGACGTCAGTCACGAACTGCGCACCCCGTTGATGGTTTTGGCCAGCTCCTGCGAACTGTTGCTGGAGAACCCGGACCTCGATCAGCGCAGTCGCAACCAGGTCGAGCGGATCGCCCGTGCCTGTGAAGAGATGCGCGAACTGGTCCAGACCTTCCTGATGCTCGCCCGGGCCAAGCGCGAAGATGCCAGCATGTCGCCGCAACAGACCCTGGGGCGGGTGGCCGAGGACTTGCTCGGCCTGTGGCGCGAGCCGATCGAGGGCAAGGGGCTCATACTGATCTATGAACCCGGTAACCCGACGGACACGCGCTATAACGCGACATTCCTGCACGCGGTCATGGGGAACCTGTTGCGTAATGCCTTGCACTACACCGACAGCGGGTTTATTCGCCTGACCATTCTGCCCCGCGGTTTTCTGGTCGAAGACAGCGGTGTCGGTATTCCTGAAGAGAAGCGTGAAGCGATGTTCGAGCCGTTTGTACGCGGTGGCGAGAAGCGTGGGGACGGGCTTGGGCTGGGCCTGTCGCTGGTGCAGAGGATTTGTGAAAACCAGGGCTGGAGCGTCAGTCTCAGCACCATGGAGCCCAACGGCTGCCGCTTTCATGTCGAGCTGGGCAAGCCGGACGCCTGACGCCTCGGTCACTACCGTAGACGCAGAGTTCAAGCAGGCGGATTTTCGGGTTCAGGAACATTTGGGCTTTATCCCGTTCTATGGTATGCGGCGCGTTTATATATTACGAAAGAGGTAGAAGGATGGCAGTTGAACAGGCATCGGAAATGGAAGTCGCTCCTGCAGACCGCTTCAATTATTTCTGGAATCAGCGCGGTGAATGGGTAGAAGAGCCCAACGTGCGTAGAGGCGGGGAAAGTGGCGTACAGCGTATTCATGCCACCAATGGTCGGCTGTTCTATGC
>NZ_JBFTLU010000178.1:0-9080 GCF_056396605.1 Pseudomonas sp. 05T35 | reverse complement strand
TTCATACGCGTAGCAGGAACAACTGGGGTAGAAACGACAGTGGCTGGCCATCAAAGGACTAATGGCATAGCGATAAAACTGGATCGGAACGAGCGCCAGTTTACGCATCAGTGCTGTCTACCCCTACAGTTTCGGTTTTGACTGCTGGTACCGGCGTGCTGCGTGCCAGACGTTTCCAGAGTTTGCCGAAATGCTGAATCAATTCGGGGTTTTCTACATCGCCCAAACCTTTGCGCGCGACGATAACGATATCCCAACCAACCAGAGAATCCTGGTGGAGGCGAAACGATTCGCGCATCAGACGTTTGAGGCGATTGCGCTCAACGGAGAGCTTCACACTCTTTTTCCCGATAACCAGCCCTAGACGGGGGTGATCAAGATCGTTGGTGCGTGCAAGGAGCAGGAGATTTTTCCCCGGAACCTTGCCGGTAGGGGAGTCAAAGACTGCCTTGAAATGCCGGGGGGTAAGCAAACGCTTTTCCCGACTGAAGTCCTGACTCACCTCCAGTACCGGATTATCAAACTGCCAGACGCGCACGACCTTTGGCGCGACGACGCGACAGGACGGCACGGCCGTTCTTGGTAGCCATGCGAGCACGGAAACCGTGGGTACGAGCGCGTTTGATAGTGCTTGGTTGGAAAGTACGTTTCATGTCGTGTTACCTGGTTCGTCCACAACGGGCCGGAATGGCCCCCGTTTTAAGAGACCGGGGATTCTAGAGAAAGCAAGCCTCTAGGTCAATTTCCAACCAACGTTTCCTTTAAATGGATATCCGCGGGGTTCGTCCTTGAAAGGTGGACAGCTAGATATAAAAATAAAGAAGGGAATTATTTAAAGCTTTTCTGTAAAGCTTATAAAAGCTAGACCCGCCATCCTCTGTGGATAAGTACCTTTAACCCTTCTATTCCGTGCTGTACAGAGAATGACAACTACAGTGGAAAACGGTGGTCAGCCTGTGCTGCGCTGTCGGATAAGCTGTGTGTGGAAAGGGTAGTTATCCACAGGCAGGTTATCCACCGAGTTTGCCCCCCACTTGTACAACGAGCTTAAGTGGGCTTATCCACAGAGCTTATGCACAGACCATTGGTCGTCTTTTTTGCGTATAACGCGTTGATTCTTCGACACCCGTGAGCAACCTACGTGTGGATAAGTCTGCGTCTGGTCGCTACAATGGCCGCTTGTTTTTGCCTCACCGGCTTTCAACTTAGGGGATATCCGTGTCAGTGGAACTTTGGCAGCAGTGCGTGGAGCTTTTGCGCGATGAGCTGCCTGCCCAACAATTCAACACTTGGATCCGTCCACTACAGGTCGAAGCCGAAGGCGACGAGTTGCGTGTCTACGCACCGAATCGTTTTGTTCTCGACTGGGTCAACGAAAAGTACCTGAGCCGCGTGCTCGAGTTGCTGGATGAGCATGGCAATGGCATGGCGCCGGCGCTTTCCTTATTAATAGGCAGCAAACGCAGTTCGGCACCTCGTGCTGCGCCGAATGCACCGTTGGCCGCAGCGGCGTCTCAAGCCCAGGCCGCGGCTGCACCTGCACCCGTCAGCGCATCTGCGCCTGCCGCGTCGACCAAACGTACAACGCAAAAAGCCGTCGAGGTCAGCGAAGAACCGTCTCGCGACAGCTTCGACCCAATGGCCGGCGCCAGCTCGCAACAGGCCCCGGTACGTGCAGAACAACGCACTGTGCAGGTCGAAGGCGCGCTCAAGCACACCAGCTACCTGAACCGCACCTTTACCTTCGAGAACTTTGTCGAAGGTAAGTCCAACCAACTGGCCCGCGCGGCAGCCTGGCAGGTCGCGGACAATCCCAAGCACGGTTACAACCCGCTGTTCCTGTATGGCGGCGTTGGCTTGGGTAAAACCCACTTGATGCACGCTGTGGGTAACCACCTATTAAAGAAGAACCCGAATGCCAAGGTCGTGTACCTGCATTCCGAGCGCTTCGTGGCCGACATGGTCAAGGCTCTGCAACTGAATGCGATCAACGAGTTCAAGCGCTTCTACCGTTCGGTCGATGCGCTGCTTATCGATGACATTCAGTTCTTCGCCCGCAAGGAACGTTCCCAGGAAGAGTTCTTCCACACGTTCAACGCCCTGCTTGAAGGTGGCCAACAGGTCATCCTCACCAGTGACCGTTATCCGAAAGAAATCGAAGGCCTTGAAGAGCGCTTGAAGTCACGCTTCGGCTGGGGCCTGACGGTTGCCGTCGAGCCGCCGGAACTGGAAACCCGCGTCGCGATTCTGATGAAGAAGGCTGACCAGGCTAAAGTTGACCTGCCACACGATGCCGCATTCTTCATCGCCCAACGTATTCGTTCCAACGTCCGTGAACTCGAAGGCGCGCTAAAACGCGTAATCGCCCACTCGCACTTCATGGGTCGCGATATCACCATCGAGTTGATTCGCGAATCCCTGAAGGACCTGCTGGCGCTTCAGGACAAACTGGTCTCTGTGGATAACATTCAGCGTACCGTCGCCGAGTACTACAAGATCAAGATTTCGGATTTGCTGTCCAAGCGCCGTTCGCGTTCGGTCGCACGTCCACGGCAAGTCGCCATGGCGCTGTCCAAGGAACTGACCAACCACAGCTTGCCGGAAATCGGTGACGTGTTTGGCGGCCGCGACCACACTACGGTTTTGCACGCATGCCGCAAGATCAACGAACTTAAGGAATCCGACGCGGACATCCGCGAGGACTACAAGAACCTGCTGCGTACACTGACCACTTGATGAACACCAGCGCAGCTTATTAAGGCAAGGGACTAGACCATGCATTTCACCATTCAACGCGAAGCCCTGTTGAAACCCCTGCAACTGGTCGCAGGCGTCGTCGAGCGCCGACAGACCTTGCCGGTGCTTTCCAACGTGCTGCTGGTTGTCGAAGGCCAGCAGTTGTCGTTGACCGGTACCGACCTGGAAGTCGAGCTGGTCGGTCGTGTGCAACTCGAAGAGCCGGCAGAGCCCGGCGAAATCACTGTCCCGGCGCGTAAGCTGATGGACATCTGCAAGAGCCTGCCGAACGATGCGCTGATCGACATCAAGGTCGATGAGCAGAAACTCGTCGTGAAAGCCGGCCGTAGCCGCTTCACCCTGTCGACGTTGCCAGCCAACGATTTCCCGACGGTGGAAGAAGGCCCGGGCTCGCTGACCTGCACTCTTGCGCAGAGCAAACTGCGTCGTTTGATCGAGCGCACCAGCTTCGCCATGGCTCAGCAGGACGTTCGCTACTACCTCAACGGCATGTTGCTGGAAGTCTCGGCGGGCATCATCCGCGCCGTGGCCACCGACGGTCACCGTCTGGCCATGTGCTCGATGCAGGCTGACATCGGCCAGCCGGATCGCCACCAGGTGATCGTTCCACGTAAAGGTATTCTGGAACTGGCGCGCTTGCTGACCGAGCCGGATGGCAATGTCAGCATCGTTCTGGGCCAGCACCATATTCGCGCCACCACCGGCGAGTTCACCTTTACCTCTAAACTCGTCGACGGCAAATTCCCCGACTACGAGCGCGTTCTGCCAAAAGGTRGCGACAAGCTGGTATTGGGCGACCGCCAGGCACTGCGTGAAGCGTTCAGCCGTACCGCGATTCTGTCCAACGAGAAGTACCGCGGCATTCGTCTGCAACTGGCCAACGGTCAGCTGAAGATCCAGGCGAACAACCCGGAACAGGAAGAAGCGGAAGAAGAAGTTGGCGTTGAGTACAACGGTGGCTCGCTGGAAATCGGCTTCAACGTGAGCTATCTGCTCGACGTTCTGGGCGTGATGACCACTGAGCAAGTGCGTTTGATCCTGTCTGACTCCAACAGCAGTGCGCTGGTGCAAGAGTCCGACAACGACGACTCGGCTTACGTTGTCATGCCGATGCGCCTGTAAACATGTTCAGCAGACGCTAGATGTCCCTCAGTCGTGTCTCGGTCACCGCGGTGCGCAATCTGCACCCGGTGACCTTCTCCCCCTCTCCCCGCATCAACATCCTGTACGGCGCCAACGGCAGCGGTAAAACCAGTGTTCTGGAAGCCATTCATCTGCTGGGGCTCGCCCGTTCGTTTCGTAGCAGCCGCCTTTTACCGGTCATCCAGTACGAGCAGTTAGCGTGCACGGTGTTTGGTCAGGTCGAATTGGCCGAAGGTGGACACAGCGCGCTGGGGATATCCCGGGACCGCCAGGGGGAGTTCCAGATTCGCATCGACGGGCAGAACGCCCGCAGTGCTGCGCAGCTGGCAGAAATCCTGCCGCTGCAATTGATCAACCCCGACAGCTTTCGCCTGTTGGAAGGTGCACCGAAAATTCGCAGACAGTTTCTGGATTGGGGCGTGTTCCACGTGGAACCACGTTTCATGTCCACCTGGCAGCGCTTGCAGAAGGCCCTGCGCCAGAGAAACTCTTGGCTGCGGCATGGTACACTTGACGCCGTTTCGCAAGCGGTTTGGGACAGAGAATTGTGCCAGGCCAGCGCTGAAATTGATGAATACCGCCGCGCTTATATCAAAGCCTTGAAACCAGTCTTTGAACAGACCTTGAGCGAACTCGTCGAACTCGAGGGCTTAACGCTTAGCTATTACCGGGGTTGGGACAAAGAGCGAGAGCTGAGTGCAGTGCTCGCCGCATCCGTTCACCGGGATCAGCAAATGGGGCATACCCAGGCCGGACCACAACGCGCTGATTTGCGTCTTCGATTGGGCGCACACAACGCCGCGGACATCTTGTCTCGTGGTCAGCAGAAGTTGGTGGTCTGTGCATTGCGGATTGCCCAAGGGCATTTGGTCAGCCAGGCCCGGCGCGGCCAATGTATTTATCTGGTGGATGACTTGCCGTCCGAGCTGGATGAGCAGCACCGCCGCGCGCTTTGCCGTTTGCTGGAAGACTTACGCTGCCAGGTCTTTATCACCTGTGTAGATCATGAATTATTGAGGGAAGGCTGGCAGACGGAAACGCCAGTCGCCCTGTTCCACGTGGAACAGGGCCGTATCACCCAGACCCACGACCATCGGGAGTGAAGGCATGAGCGAAGAAAATACGTACGACTCAACGAGCATTAAAGTGCTGAAAGGCCTGGATGCCGTACGCAAACGTCCCGGTATGTACATTGGTGACACCGACGATGGCAGCGGTCTGCACCACATGGTGTTCGAGGTGGTCGATAACTCGATCGACGAAGCTTTGGCTGGTCATTGCGACGACATCAGTATCATCATCCACCCGGACGAATCCATCACCGTGCGCGACAACGGTCGTGGCATTCCGGTAGACGTGCATAAAGAAGAAGGCGTCTCGGCAGCCGAGGTCATCATGACCGTGCTGCACGCCGGCGGTAAATTCGATGACAACTCCTACAAAGTATCCGGCGGTCTGCACGGTGTAGGTGTGTCGGTTGTAAACGCCCTGTCCGAAGAACTGATCCTGACCGTTCGCCGTAGCGGCAAGATCTGGGAACAGACTTACGTCCACGGTGTTCCGCAAGAGCCGATGAAAATCGTTGGTGAAAGTGGGTCCACCGGTACGCAGATCCACTTCAAGCCTTCGGCTGAAACCTTCAAGAACATCCACTTCAGCTGGGACATCCTGGCCAAGCGGATTCGTGAACTGTCCTTCCTCAACTCCGGTGTCGGCATCGTCCTCAAGGACGAGCGCAGCGGTAAGGAAGAGCTGTTCAAGTACGAAGGCGGCCTGCGTGCGTTCGTTGAATACCTGAACACCAACAAGACTCCGGTCAACCAGGTGTTCCATTTCAACGTCCAGCGTGAAGACGGCATCGGCGTGGAAATCGCCCTGCAGTGGAACGACAGCTTCAACGAGAATCTGTTGTGCTTCACCAACAACATTCCCCAGCGCGATGGCGGCACTCACCTGGTGGGTTTCCGTTCGGCACTGACGCGTAACCTGAACACCTACATCGAAGCGGAAGGCCTGGCGAAGAAACACAAAGTCGCCACCACCGGTGACGATGCCCGTGAAGGCCTGACTGCGATCATTTCGGTCAAGGTGCCGGACCCGAAGTTCAGCTCTCAGACCAAAGACAAGTTGGTTTCTTCCGAAGTGAAGACCGCGGTCGAACAGGAAATGGGCAAGTACTTCTCCGACTTCCTGCTGGAAAACCCGAACGAAGCCAAGTTGGTCGTCGGCAAGATGATCGATGCGGCCCGTGCTCGTGAAGCGGCGCGTAAAGCCCGTGAGATGACCCGTCGTAAAGGCGCGCTGGATATCGCCGGCCTGCCGGGCAAATTGGCGGACTGCCAGGAAAAAGACCCTGCCCTGTCCGAACTGTACCTCGTGGAAGGTGACTCTGCTGGCGGCTCCGCCAAGCAGGGACGCAACCGCAAGACCCAGGCGATTCTGCCCCTCAAGGGCAAGATCCTGAACGTCGAGAAGGCGCGTTTCGACAAGATGATCTCTTCGCAAGAAGTCGGCACCTTGATCACCGCGCTGGGCTGCGGCATCGGCCGCGACGAGTACAACATCGACAAGCTGCGTTATCACAACATCATCATCATGACCGATGCTGACGTCGACGGTTCGCACATTCGTACCCTGCTGCTGACCTTCTTCTTCCGTCAGTTGCCGGAACTGATCGAGCGTGGCTACATCTACATCGCTCAGCCGCCGTTGTACAAAGTGAAGAAAGGCAAGCAAGAGCAATACATCAAAGACGACGACGCCATGGAAGAGTACATGACGCAGTCGGCCCTGGAAGATGCGAGCCTGCACTTGAACGAGGAAGCACCGGGTATCTCCGGCGAAGCCCTCGAGCGTCTGGTGAATGACTTCCGTCTGGTGATGAAGACGCTCAAGCGTCTGTCGCGCCTGTACCCGCAGGAACTGACCGAGCACTTCATCTACCTGCCAGCGGTGAGCATGGACCAACTGTCCGATCACGCAGCGATGCAGAACTGGCTGGCCCAGTACGAAGTTCGCCTGCGCACCGTCGAGAAATCCGGCCTGGTCTACAAAGCCAGCCTGCGTGAAGACCGTGAACGTAACGTCTGGCTGCCAGAGGTCGAACTGATCTCCCACGGCCTGTCGAACTACGTCACCTTCAACCGCGACTTCTTCGGCAGTAACGACTACAAGACTGTCGTCTCGCTGGGCGCTCAACTGAGCACCCTTCTGGACGAAGGCGCTTATATTCAGCGCGGCGAGCGCAAGAAAGCCGTCACCGAGTTCAAGGAAGCCCTTGAGTGGTTGATGGCCGAAAGCACCAAGCGTCACACGATCCAGCGATACAAAGGTCTGGGTGAGATGAACCCGGATCAGCTATGGGAAACCACCATGGACCCAGGCTCGCGCCGGATGCTCAAAGTGACCATCGAAGACGCCATTGGCGCGGACCAGATCTTCAACACCCTGATGGGTGATGCGGTCGAACCACGCCGAGACTTCATCGAAAGCAACGCGTTGGCAGTCTCTAACCTGGACTTCTGATCCGGTACGACCTGCAGTAATAAAAAAGGCCAACGCTCAGCGTTGGCCTTTTTTATTGTTCATAAGAAACGGCTGGAGATTTTACTCGCTCGCAGCCGCGACGCTTTCCAGTCGATACCCATACCCGTAGATCGTCAGCAACTGCCAACCCCGATCGGCCGTCAGCCCCAGCTTGTTGCGCAGGCGGTAGATGTGCGTATCCAGTGGCCGTGAAGACACCATCTCTTCATGGGTCCAGAAACGCTCGTAGAGATATTCCCGCGACAGCGGCCGGCCCAGGTTGGCAAACAGGCAGCGGGCCAGACGGTATTCCCGTTCAGTCAGGCTGATGGGTTTTCCAGCGCGGGTCACCGTCAGTTCGGCGTCATCGAAGTTCAGATCGTTGAAACTCAGCACTTCGCTGGCAGCATTGCGCTGCAAGCCGTGTCGGCGCAGTACGGCACTGACACGGGCCTGGAGCTCATTGGGACGGAACGGTTTGCTGACGTAATCATCGGCGCCGGCGTTCAAGGCCTGGACGATGTCACTCTCCGCATCGCGGCTGGTGAGCATGATCGCGGCGGGAGGTGCCTCCATATGTTCACGGGTCCAGCGCAAGAGCGATAGACCACTGAGATCAGGCAACTGCCAGTCGAGTATCAACAGGTCGAAAGTCTCGCGTCGAAGCTGGCGTAACAGGTCTTCGCCGCGCTCGAAGCTGTGCAAGGTCCACGCTTGCTCTCCGGCGCCGGGAATCTGTCGCAGTGTCTGTTCCACCCGGCGGAGTTTAGGCTGATTGTCTGAATCTGAACAATTGTGGTGAATTGCTCCAGGTTCTTTGCGTCTGGGTAGGCTGATATCAATTGGCCGTCTATCGGCAGATATCAGCTCGAAGACTCGAGGATGCAACGATGAGGAACAGTCGGAATGTTCGTGCACTGATCGTGAAGGTGACCAAGGACAAGGCGCTGACACGCTGCCTGTCGTTGGCATTTTTGGCCTATGTGGGGGTTGCTTCACAAGCTGTGAATTCGAGCGGCGAAGCACGGGATGAACACGTGACACAGCGCTATTTCAGTCCAGCGGTGGTGAATGTGGCGTTCAGTGATTCTCGGGGCTTCGCACCGGTGAGCGCTCCCGCAGACGGCGAGCAACCGGCGCCACTGCGGCTTCCTGAAGAGCAGCAGCGCTGGGTGTTCTAACGGGGGCTCGGGCAATTCTGAACAAATGTGGAGAATTGCCTCATCGAACGTCGGGGTCGGTAAATTCTCAAGCGTTGAGTGGCACAGGAGCATTCGGAAGTGCTCCGACACAGGGAGTGTCATCGCCAACCTGGCGGGACCGCCGATCGCCGGTTCGCTTGCGGTCTGCAGTTCAGGGGGAAAAAAAGGAGTGCCATCTCACATTGTAAAACCGGATCGATACTGACTCGGTTCCGACACACGGATGTGTCACCTCCTCCCCTCTTCGATTTGTTTGCCTTTATGGATATCCACGACTGCTTTTGTAATGGATGTGGGCGTTATGCATAGATGTGGGCTATCTGCCGCAGAGCCCTGTCGGGTAAGGTGCGTAAGGCTGATGAATCAGATGATCGGCCAGATTCTAATAAAAGCGTGAAAAGCGAATCCAATGAGCCAAATGACTTCTTTGCATTGTCGCCACCTGGGCACCTG
>NZ_JBFTLU010000177.1:0-13464 GCF_056396605.1 Pseudomonas sp. 05T35 | reverse complement strand
CTTTCCAGAGTCCTCACGTGATCTCCAATTCAGCGATAGGTCTTTTAGTTAACTTACGAAGCGTATTATGATGTTTCGATTTTTACACCTGCGGTTTAGTTTTCGATAGAGTTATTGGTGCTCAATCTGAGGGCGACAAATAAATCTATCTGGATTGCTCTTAAATCATTCAGTTGTACTTATATCAATAATGGCCGCTGGCCTTTATCGCGATCAAGGTCGAATCATATACAATTTCCCTAGGGAAGCCAACTCACTACGAGATTTGACTATGGGGGCTATGTTTCGGGTCGCATTTGACCGGCGGTTTCTGGCCGACTTTTGTCGGTCGTCACAGCTCAGCCTCGGCCGATCAGATCGCACAAGAGACTGCCGCTATTATTAGCGACAGTCTCAACTGATCTACTCAACTGACTTAGATAGCGCTTTGAATTTTTTTCCCTTTCAGTTGGATGGTCAGGTGAGGGGCACCGGACACGCTACCTTGCAATTCAAGGGTTCCATTTTCGTAGTTGACGTGTCCCTTTGCGTCAAGGGTGTAATTATCAACCCCAACCACATTTGTATTACCATCGCGCCACTTTCTCACAATGAATTGAGATTCAAACGAGCCCGATTCGGTAGGTACTTTCCCTTGATATAAGTAGTGAGGATCACCTCCATTTACTGTGCCATCTTTTACAACCACCAACCCATCACCGTAGTCACCAGTGCTTGCGCGAAAATCAACGTGAAAAATTCCATTTGTCATAACGAAACCTCAGTGGTCTAGGATCACTGAGCGTAGTCGTACCCTGAAAAATACTGAGAAGGTATTTTGTAACAGCGTGAATCGTACTTCTTTGCTGGGAGCATCCGACTGACTGCTACTCGAATACTGATGGGTGAAAACACCTGGTTTGCACGTCGTTACGAGAAATCCGAGTCCTGAACCTACTGCGAAAAATTCAGATTTCAATCTCAGGCGCGTATTTTTCTGCCGTGGAATTCGAAGCCGACTTTTTCAACAGAATCGGCCGATTACTGCCCTTCAGGTGTTTTAATATTGCCCTTCAAGAAGCTTGCTTGGGCCAAGCTTGAGGCGTCTATGGCCGAGGACTTATGAACGCTTTATCAATGCAGCAACGAGTTCGAGGAAAAGATCATGAGCAGTGGCAAAAACGAACACAAAATCACTCTGCCCCCCGGCTCTCGATTGCGGCGACAGGCTGGTCCGTATGACTTAGATACCGGCCGTCCGTGTTACGCCGTCCAGGTAATCGCGCCGGATGAGCAGGCGAGACGCCAGGTCGAGGACAACTCACAGATCATGGGCACTCCTGGCAAGCACTTTTATGTGTGGGATATCAAGAACGGCTCGACTTGGCCTGTTTTCCTGACCCTGACAGTGGATGGAGTGACGGTAGGCAAGGACAACGACTGACAAACTGTTCGAGGAAACCGAAGCATGGAGCCCCGTCATACGCTGATAGCTTTAGGTTTGATTATCGCCGCGATAATTGCGGCGAATACTTCAGCCTGCAATCCACCGGCACATACAGCATCCTCGACGCAGCAAGCGAAGCAGATCTGCGATGAAGTTTACGATGACAGCGAGGACGCTAGCGGATACGGCGATTGCGTCAACTCAGCAAAACGAAGCCTCGAAAATACTAATTGACGGAAAAAGGAAACTCCGCATTGAAATATCTCATCGTTTTAAGCGTCACCGTGCTCTTGGCCGGCTGTGGTCAGGAATCCAAGCCAGCAGCTGTACTTCACCTTGCTCCGATCACACCCGGTGCCATTCCCGAAAAGATCGGCGGCTGCGGGGAAGGTTGTAAGAAACTGGACAAGTTTGCTAAGTGGCAACCGCTGCTCGCTCCGCTGGTTGAAATGCACCGCAGGCAGGAGAAGTGCTCCTCAGTTGAGTATGCGATGCCCGATACCGACTCTGACCCAGTGGACCCGAAGTTTTATGTACAGTGCAAAGAAGTGAGAAGCGGCCAGCTTTACAACACCTTCTACACTCGGACACAGATCGAGATGGGCACGCCGGCTACGAGTGAGCCGGTTTCCCGTGCGTATGCTGAACCTCGTTGTGCAGGCCAATTGGCTGAGAAACTTCCCGGCGCTACAATTGCCAACCAAGGCTTTTACGAAGCTCCGAACGGCTCAGTACGTCTAACCTATGACTTAAAATTAAATGGCGTCGACAAGAAGGCGGCTTGTCTAGCTAGCCACGAGTCTGTTGAGTTCAACGTCGTCCGGTAGCTCAGTAATCAAGGAAAAAATGACTCTCGCAATAAACGTGATTCTTGGCCTATCGCCGCAGCTGCAGGCACTGATTGACCAGGTGAAAGCCGAGGAAATTCGCTCAGTCCCCTCAAAGGGACGTGTCATGTAAAGTTGAGCCGTAAGACAAGAATTTTAAGGCCGTTAGAGGCGCTACATGGGTTCTGGAGATATTCCGATGAATTTTTTGAAAGTAATATTGGCTGTCACTTTTTTTGCTGCTGCTCCCTCATGGGCTGGAGATTTGACTGGACCTCAAAATAATGCAGTCAGATCAGCGAAGCAGTATCTCAGCATGACGGGCTTCTCACGGAATGGGCTTATTCATCAGCTTTCATCTGATGCTGGAGAGGGTTTCGACGTTTCTGACGCTACGATAGCAGTGGACAGCATGAATATTGATTGGAACCAGCAGGCGGTTAGGTCTGCGAAGCAGTATCTCAATATGATGGGCTTCTCGTGCAAAGGCCTCATTAAGCAACTTTCCTCGAGTGCTGGAGAAAAATACACTGTGGACCAAGCAACCTACGGGGCAAAACATGCAGATGGTTGCTGAAAAACGGCGTGATGAGTTCGCTCCGGTAATAAAGGAGGGTGTTCGTTGCGCAGAGACTTGGCTTGAGGGCTCATCATTACCGTTATGGTGGGCGCTGTCTCAGAACCGAAAACGTCATCGTCCAGGTGATCCGCAAGAGGCATTTGAAGCAGGTTTTTTGCTGCGGTTGCAGCAGACGCTGATCATGCGACGTGAGGCAGTCACCTCCCAATCATCCAGCTTTGATGCCTGAGTCTGTAATTGATATTTGAGATTTGCTTTTCTCGCCAAACCCTCCGATCAAGCGATCTTTGATCGCGCCGATCAGAGGGTTCACTCGCTTTTTCTCTCCGCCGCCGCGCTCCACCCTTCCATGTTCAAACTTCATGAACGCCACGCCTGCTTTCACTCGTCAGTAATTGCCCGCGATTTCCATCAAGCGCAGCGCCATTCAATGTGCGCGAATCTTTTCGTTGGGCATGGATGTATGTGTGGCGACAGCGGCGACGCCGGCGACAACCCACGTAGAACGTGGTCTGGAGCATGGCGACAAAAGCGGCGACAGTCGCCACTTTTTGCACGCGTTGACTATTACGCTTGACCGCTATTTCGAGTGAGTATAAAAATTGGCGCACGGATAGCGGTCGTTGACAGCACCTGCCCAGGTAGCCAGAACCTTCAAGGCTACGCCATTAGCGTGGTGGTTCTCCCGAAGTGCGATTAGCGTCCGGCGGCTCGCACGGTCACTCCCCAAGAGTGATGGATGCCTACTCGACCAATCTGCCCACTGCGGCAGACGATGGATCTACCTCGCTGCATTGCAGCAACCTCACCTCTTGGCACACTTCGCTGCGCTAGACCTCGCCCGTCTCTTTCTCTAGGAAAGAGACGGGCGCTCGTACCATTGCTGCAAGCCACGTCGTATAGGGCATTGCCGCAACTCTCCCTGTGACAATCGGCCTGACAAAACCGATTCGTCGCCATCCGCAACGACACAGGCACCGGTGCCGCAGCCTTTGGACAGGCTGCACCTGACTGACAGTCAGGCATGCCCCAGATGTCTAGGTCTTTGCCTTCTCTCACCCAGAATATCTAGGTGCCGAACTCGTCAGTCGGCACAGCCTCCACCCGTCCGCATCTTTGAATGCGCCTAAGGAGGCCAGATTCTTGGGTTCATGCCCTTGCTCCCGGTCGTAAGGAGCCGTTCGTTCCGCGTCAGTGAACACCTCACAGGCCGCAGGGGCCTTGATCCCTGATAACACTCAACAGCCGTGGCGGGACTACGTGAGGACAACCAGCAATGATCGAGGAGAGGGCCCATGCAGCAGTTAGATCCGAAGCTTGAACTACCACGACCACCTCGACCGTTGATTGAGTCGAACCCCGTGCCCCAGCCTTATCCGGTGCAGGCACTGGGTGGGATTCTTGGGCCTGCGGTTGAGCGCATGGCCGAGGTTATCGGCGTGCCCCAAGCACTGGCCGCGCAATCGGTGTTGGCCGCCTCGGCCCTGGCCACTCAAGGTCATGCGGGCTTACAACTCGACGGGAGACATTACCCCCTGTCGTTGTACCTGATCACGGTGGCTGCGTCCGGTGATCGCAAGACCGCGGCAGACCGATACGCACTGCTGCCAGCGCGCCAATGGGAGCGTGAACAGTGGCAACACTATCGTGAGCAGCTCTTTCGGTACCGTGCCGCACAGCGACAAGCGCAGCGTATCAATCCTGCCGATCCCGCCCCCACCAACAGCGTACCGCTCGAAGCGGAGCCTTCGGCCCCTCGGCTGATCACCACAGACCCGACGATCGAGGCCCTGATCAAGGGGCTCTGCCATGACTTGCCGAGCATGGGGTTGTTCTGTGACGAGGGCGGACAATTCCTTGGCAGCAGCACCATGAGTCGGGACAACCGTTTGAAAGCGGTCACGACCTTGTCGTCACTCTGGGACGGTAGCCCGATTGATCGTGCTCGCTCTATGGCAGGCGAAAGCCTAAGAGCCTATGACCGACGCCTGAGCCTGCACCTGATGCTGCAACCGTATTTGGCCATGCAGTTACTCAGTGACCCGTTGCTGCAGGGGCAAGGCATTCTAGGGCGCTGCTTGATGACCTGGCCCACCAGTCTAGCCGGGCAACGTAGCTACCAGGCTGTCGACTTGTCCAAAGACGCCGCCCTCAGGCGCTTTCATCACCGCCTTTCGGCTCTGTTTTATCAGCCTTGGTCACTTTCCGCTGACGGAGCCTTGCAGCTGTCAAAGCTGAGCCTCAGTCCGCTGGCGCGTCGTCGCTGGATTGATTTGCATGATGCTATCGAAGCTCAGCTCGGGGAGTTTGGCGAGCTGGCCAGCGTACGGCCCAGCGGATCAAAGGCCGCCGATAACCTGCTGCGCATCGCCGGCATTCTTGCAGTTGTGGAGGAGAGCAGCGTCGTGGAGGTCGATCATATCCAACGGGCCTCCGCTTTAGTCGGCTACTACCTCACCGAGATCCAGCGCCTGACTGAGCAGGAGCCAGTGTGTCGAGTTAAGGAAGAGGCGGACCGGTTGTTGCGCTGGCTGCAGGCCAAAGATTGGAAGCGCTTCAGTATTCGAGACCTGAATCGCAACGGTCCCCGCTTTGCCCGTAAGAGCAGTCGCCATGCCACCAAGCTTCTGGTCGAGTTGCTTGATCATCAGTGGCTGATCACCGACGGCCACACCTTCGAGGTGCGCCATGTTTAATCTTGATGAAGCGCTGCGCAACCATCTGGCTCAGCGTCAAAAGGAGCCCAAAGCGCGATTTGTCGCCGCTACTGTCGCCACTTTGTCGCCACGCTCAAAACCAAGCAGGACGAGGGTTGTCGCCGCTGTCGCCAGTGTCGCCACCACCCATAAAGCTATCGCCTCTACGACAGCCATTATTCAATGGTTGAAAGAGGAGGGTGCGCATCTTTACGTCACCGACAACACGCTGTGTTTTCGCCCGACTGATTGGGCTCAGTTCGCGATTGTAAGTGCGCACTGGCGAGCCCTTTTGCATGATCTCGCGGCAGTCGATCAGGAACAGAAAAATGGCTCGGGTCGGTAAGCGAGCCGGGCGCAATTTCGGCTTCGGTCGCCAGCTTAGCTATGCTGGACCGCAAGCACTGAAAGACCTGTTTGGCGACGGCCATTTTGCTACCGTCAAAGCCCATAGTGATCGCTGGCAGGCGTTCGTGCATTGGTGTCGATCCGATGAAGGACCGAGGGTCAACGACGCGCGCCAGATAGACCGCGAGATCCTCATGCGGTACGCCGTCCACGTGCGGGAGCAGGTTGATCAGGGCAACGTCGGCATTGCCACCGCGCAGAACCGACTGTCCAGCGTGAACCGAACGATGGCCGCGCTGCGCGGTGATCAGTACGTCAAAATCCCGAGTCCGAGTAAGGTGCTTGGCTTGCAGCGCTCAAGCGTGCGTAGTGAGGCTCCGCAAGGCCAAGACCGTGCGCAGGTCGAGTTGATCGCGCGGGCTCTGTCAGATCGTCAGCAATCGAGGGTGAGTGCCATTGTGCTCCTCGCCCGTGAGACTGGTATGCGCCTGCGCGAAGCGATCCTGGCCGATCTGCCCCGACTGCAACGTGAGGTTCGGCAACTGGGCAAGATCAACATCCAGGATGGCACCAAAGGTGGTCGATCAGGGGCCTCGGCACCGCGCTGGATTACGGTAACGGATCAAGTTCGCGATGCCCTGGATTGGGCCAGCGCGACCTCACCCAATGGCAGCCGGAATTTGTTGGCGCCCGACGAAAGCTACAAAGACTTTATGCGGGCAGTTGTGCGACCGGCACGGGACATCCTGCATGAGTATGGATTGAAAGGTTTTCATGAGCTGCGGGCGGCTTACGCCTGTGAGCGCTATGAGCAACTAATCGGCTTTCCTGCACCCGTTAATGGTGGTCGTGTTCATCAAGAGGATCGAGCACTCGATCAGCAAGCCCGTAAGCAGATCAGCCACGAGTTGGGACATAACCGCATCGATGTGGTGAGTGCCTACATCGGAGGCCGGCGATGACGGCCGAGTTCGACATAGTGTTGTTCCTGCGCCCCGTGCTCAAAGGTGCACATGCCACGCAGCAGCGGCACATCAGGCAAGCAGAAAGGATGCACGAGGTGATTCGTGAACGCTGGGGTTGCGCGACTCCCTGGTCCTGGAGAGAAAAGCACGTGAGATGGTTTCTGGAGCACTATTTGCGATGCTCAGCTCCAGCTACCATCTACTACTACGAGTTAACAGCAGGGTTGATCCGCCGTAGAAAGGCAAAAATCGTGGTTGCCTGATAGACCTTTAAGCGTGAGCCCCTGAGTATGGGAATGCGGAGCCTTCCCATACTCAGGGGCTTGGCTGAAAAAGCGTAGGCATACCAGAGATCTGGCAACTGTCGTCACTCCTTTCGCCCTACTACACGACACGGATCGTAGCCGGTGGCGCGTACCTTTTGGATGTTCAGCGAATCGGTACGACGTTGCGATCTCTGGTTTGATTGATAGCCGATGCCGACAGGCTGCCGGTGGCCGCCTTCTGGATATGTTCACTCCACCAAGCCATCATCGGACGCCGGCGTTCGATGTAGTCCGTCCTGTTGTAGGCGCTACGAACTTCGTCCTTGTCGACATGCGCCAGCGCGACTTCGATCAGCTCCGGATCCCATCCATGCTCATTCAGGATGGTGCTCGCCATCGAGCGCAAGCCGTGGCTGACTAGACGGTCCTGAAAGCCCATGCGCTTCAACGCCATGTTGGCGGTCTGGCTATTGGCATGGGTGCGAGGGTTTCTATCTGAGGGGAACACGTACTCTCTGTTACCGCTGAGTTGCTTGAGCGTCTCCAGTAACGAAAGTGCCTGATCGGTAAGAGGGATTGTGTGCGGCCGACGCTTTTTCATGCGCTCTGGCGGAATGGTCCAAATGCGCTTGTCGAAGTCGATATCTGCCCATCGTGTGGTAGCTGCTTCGGCAGGGCGGGTCATCGTGTGCAACTGCCATTCGATCAGGCAGCGGGTCGTGCGCTTTATGCTGGCGTTCGCGATTTCCATCATGAGCTCGGGAAGCTCCTCAGGTGGAAGCGCAGCCATGTTCTCTTTCTTGGGTTTCTTGAACACCGCCCGAATTCCATTGAGGGGGTTCGCAAATATCAGCCCGGAGTTGACCCCGTAGGTCATGATCTCGTTGAGTCGTTGACTCAATCGTTTCACGGTTTCGAGACTCCCTTTGGCCTCGATTGGGCGAAGGATCTTGATAACCATCGGAGCAGTGATTTGAGAGATCGGCGTTGTTTTCATGCTTGGGAAAACATGAAGCGTCAGCGATCTCCAAATATCTTCGGCGTAGGCTTTGGTTACGGAGTCTTTCTTCAGCTCGAACCACGCGGTGGCCACCTTCTCGAAAGTGTGTTCAGTCTCAGCAAGTTTGGCTTGCCTCACCTCATCACGCTGGGTTTTAGGATCAATGCCCAAAGCGAGCAGCTCACGCGCCTCTGCGGCTTTCTTCCGGGCGTTGGCTAGGGAAAGGTCGGGGTATGGACCAAGCGCCATATTGATACGGCTTCTGGTCAGGGGCTCACGGTAATTGAAGTTCCACATCATTGAGCCGCTCGCGCGGACTCGAAGCTGTAAGCCATCGCCGTCGCTGAGGACGAAGTCTTTACCAGTTGCCTTGACCGCCTTGAGCTGGCGATCGGAGAGGCGGGTTGCGTTAGTAGGCATGGGGCTACCTCCAGCACCGTTTTGGTATCCTGAAAATAGCATTTGGTAGTCCGGGATACCACCTGGGATACCAAAGCAGCTGGAACTCAGAAAACCTCCAAAGCTCCCGTAAGCGCTGAAATCCCCGTATTTACTGGATTTAAGGCACAAAAAAAGACGTCCGTGGACGTCTTTAGATGATGAAGTGGTGGAGCCGGGGGGATTTGAACCCCCGTCCGCCAGTACTCCGCTGTCGGTACTACATGCGTAGCCGTGTCTATTAAGTTAACCCTCAGCGACCCGACGGGCAGGGTGCTTTGGGCGAGTTGTGTAAGTTTTAGCCGCTTCGTCCACAACGTACTGCACGGCGATTCTGTTCTATATGACAATCACTTTGGGTTTACAGACATCCCCTGATGATTGCTGGACCCGAAGGTACCAGGAGGGAAGGGCTAAGGCTGCTTACGCAGCGAGAGCGTATTCCCCGTAGGTTTCGTCATTGGCAACTATAGGAAGTTGCAACAGTGGATTTACGAGTTCTGTTACCAACTCGGCATGCACCTAAAGTTTCGCAACCGGCGTCGAATCCTACACCTGTTCTTGTGGCTTTGAACGGATTGCAGCGCCTGCTGCGTCAGGGCTACGCATTCCCGGTCGTTTTTCGCGTCATAGGCGGATTTGGCTTGCTGGAGTTTGCTCGTGGCGTCGCTTTGTGTGGCGGCATCCAGCTTGGTCGCATTGGCCAGTTCGCTGGTGAGTGTTTGAAGATTCCTTGCGCACATATCGCTCTCGTTTGAGGCAAAGGCGTGGGCGGTTGTCAGTGTCGCGCAGATAAGCAGTCCGGCCAGAGCGGATCGCTTCATGGGGTTTCTCCTTGAACAGCGTCGGGAAGCAAGGGGTTTGGGCTTAACAGATAGACTGTGGCGGCGCACAAGGGTTCTTGTGATGCGAGAAAAATAGCGTTGTATCTCGTCGGCAGGAGAGTACAGCAAAGGGGCGGAGCGCCCCTTGCTGGATAGCGTCGATTTCAAGCCGTTTTGGCTTGGGTCACCCGGTCCACCAGGTAAACCAGCCCGTGGTAGTCGATCCCGCCATGCTGGCTCAGGCCGATTTCACAGGTGCGACTGGTGGAGATGCCTTCGCTGCAATGCTGCACGGCGTCTTTCAATGTGCGCAGTGAGTGAGCGTTCAGTTCAGGCGTGGTAAACCCCTTGTCGCCGGCAAACCCGCAGCAGTGAATGCCTTCCGGAATCACCACGTTTTTGCTGCAACGTCGCGCCAGATCGATCAACGCCTGGCTCTCGCCGAGGTGCTGAGTGCTGCAGGTCACGTGCACTGCAATCGGTGCTTCTTGGGGCGTGAAGTCCAGTCGGTCGATCAAATGCGTGCGAATGAAGCGCACCGGGTCGTACAGGTCCAGGCGCACATCGCCAAGGTCTTGCACCAGGCGCAAGGTGCAGGGGCTGGTGTCGCAATAGATCGGGTCGAGCCCGCCGCGGCTGGCGTGCAGCAGCGCACCGATCAGCTCCTGGCGTTTGTGCTCGGCTTGTTCGGCATAGCCTTTGGAGGCGAACGGTTGACCGCAGCAGAGGTTGTCTTGATTGTCCGGCAAAACTACCTGGTAGCCGGCTTTTTCCAGCAGGCCACGGGTTTTGTCGTAGAGCGACATTTGCTCCTTGTCTCCCGCCGCCGGGCCCATGACCCTCGACACGCACGCCGCCAGATAGACCACGCGCGGGCGCTCGTCGGTCACCGTCGGGCTGAAGCGAATCGCTCGTTCCGGTTGCGGCATGGCGTTGGTCCACTGCGGGATTTGCCCTTTGGACAGCTTGGTCAGCGCGGTAGAAATCTTCGTCAATCGTGGCGCGCCCAGCAGCATCCGCGCACCGTTGGCCACGTGCAGCGTGAAGCGTGCACCTTGCAGCGCAGTGGCGAAATTTCCTTCCAGCCAGTTGGCGGTTTTGGTCCGGGTTGCCGTGCGGCTACGGAGTTTTTTCACCAGTTCGCCGGTGTTGATTCCGACCGGGCAGCGTTGCGCGCACAGTCCGGTGGCGGCGCAGGTGTCGAGGCCTTGATATTGATAAGCCTCTTCCAGTTCCGAGGTGTCGATGCCTGCGCGTTTTTTTGCCTGAATGTCGCGCCAGATCACGATGCGCTGGCGCGGACTCAAGGTCAGGCCTTTTGACGGGCAGACCGGTTCGCAGAAACCGCACTCGATGCACTTATCCACAATCTCGTCAGCGGCCGGCAGCGGTTTCAGGTGCTTGAGGTGGATCTGCGGATCTTCGCTGAGCACCACGTCCGGGTTAAGAATGCCGTTCGGGTCGAGCAGGCGCTTGAGCTGCCACATCAACTGATAGGCATCGCTGCCCCATTCCAGTTCGACGAAGGGCGCCATGTTGCGCCCGGTGCCATGTTCAGCTTTCAGCGAGCCGCCAAACTCGACGGCGACCAGTTGCGCCACGTCGTCCATGAACGCCTGATAGCGTGCGACTTCTTCCGCGCTGTTGAAGCCTTGGGTGAAGACGAAGTGCAGATTGCCTTCCAATGCATGACCGAAAAGGATCGCTTCGTCGTAGTGATGTTTGTCGAACAGCTCGATCAAACGGTTCACACCTGCCGCCAGTTGCTCCACCGGGAAGGTCACGTCTTCGATGATCACCGTGGTGCCGGTTTTGCGCACCGCACCGACGGCAGGGAAGGTGTCTTTGCGGATCGCCCACAGCTTGGCGTTTTCTGCCGGGTCTTGCGTGAAGTCGACCTGTTTCTCCACCGGGAACGCGACCAGTGAATTCATGATCTGCGCCAGTTGTTCGTGCAACAACGCAGTTGATGCAGCGCGTGATTCAATCAGCAAGGCGCAGGCGTTGGCCGATAGTTGTTGGACGAAGGCCGGCATTCCGGGTTTGTCCTGCACCGAGCGCAGGCTGCGGCGGTCGAGCAGTTCCACGGCCRACACCGGTTGGCTTTTCAGCACGGTCACGGCATTGCAGCAGGTTTCGACATCCGGGAAGACGATCAGCGCCGAGGCTTTGTTCGGATGGTCGATCACCGTGTCGTAGGTCACCGCGCTGATAAACCCCAGCGTGCCTTCGGAGCCCACCAGCAAGTGGCTCAAGATATCCACAGGCTCGTCGAAATCCACCAGGGCATTGAGCGACAGGCCGGTGGTATTTTTCAGACGGTATTTGTGGCGAATCCTTGTGGCCAATTCGCTATTGGCGCGGGTCTCGCGGCCGAGTGTCGCCAGACGTTCCAGCAACTCAGCATGACTGTTGCGAAAAGCCGCGACACTGGCGGCGTCCTCGGTGTCGAGGCGGCTGCCATCGGCCAGTACCAGGCGAATGCCGGCCAGTGTGTGGTAGGTATTTTGCGCAGTGCCGCAGCACATGCCGCTGGCGTTGTTGGCGACGATGCCGCCGATTTTGCAGGCATTGATTGACGCCGGATCGGGGCCGATCTTGCGGCCAAACGGTGCCAGCCAGGCGTTCGCCTGTGCGCCGATCACACCCGGTTGCAGGCGGATCTGTGTGCCCTGACGGCGGATCTCGCGACCGTTCCAGTTGTCGCCAAGGACGATCAGCACCGAGTCGCTGATAGCCTGACCGGAGAGACTGGTACCAGCGGCGCGGAAGGTCACCGGCCTTGGGCCCACTTGAACTCTTGCTGGACCTGATAGAAGTTGTCGCGAATTTCACTGGCCTTGAGCAGGGCGAAATGCACTGGCGGTACCAGGCTCATCAGCCGTGGTTCTTCGCGGGTCGGCCAGATGATCAGGCTGCCGGTGGCGGCGATCGCGCCGAGGGTGGTGGTCAGGCTGGCCGGRGTGTCGTTGAACAGCTCGGCTTTCCATTCTTCTACCGGACGGTCGTAGGCTTTCAGTGTGGGCAGGTCAGGGGTATTCGCCCAATGCTGCGTGACACGTTGACCGTGCGGCGTAGTTGGCGCGATCAGCAGGCTCGGCAATTGACGATCGCGCAGCAATTGCGCGAGCAACTCCGGCCAGCCTTGCTCGCTGGTCAGATGGATTTCGGTGTGCACCGCTTCCATCAGTTTGCGCAGTTGTGGGATGCGTTGCTCTGGCGTGTAAGTGTAAGGCTCGGTCACCAGTGCTTCGTCGAAGTTGTCAGGCACAGGCGTGGTGCCGGTCAGACTATTGCGCAGTTTGGCGAGGATATTTTGCTTGGCGCTCATCAACGGTCTCCCTGTTTGGCCAGATGCTCGCGGGCCATGTCATGCAGTGAGCGAGCGGCGGGTTTCGGTGCGCTGTGGTTTTGTGTCCACGGGCCAATGTTGTTTGGCGTGAGGGCGCGCAGGCGAGTGGCGAAGAAACCAAACAGCCGATACAGCGTCGGTGAGCTATTGAGCTTGGCCCAGGCGTTCCAGATGAAGCGTTCTTTGCGCGAGTACTTGCTGCCTTGGCCGCGCATCACTTGATGAGGGCTGTCTGGAGCTTTGACGTTTTCTTCGCGTAGGCGGCGCAGCAATGCCGGGATCGGAATTTTTACCGGGCAGACTTCACCGCAGGCACCGCACAGCGACGAGGCGCTCGGGTGGTCCGGGACTTTCGCCAGGCCAACCATGTGCGGCGTGATGATCTTGCCGATCGGGCCTGGGTAAACCTCGCCATAGGCATGGCCACCGATGCGCGTGTAGACCGGGCAATGGTTCATGCAGGCGCCGCAGCGGATGCAGTTCAGGGTCTGGCGTAGTTCGCTGTCGGCAAAGGCCTGGCTGCGCCCGTTGTCGAGCAAAACCAGGTGCACTTCTTGCGGGCCGTCGAGTTCATGCTCCTTGCGCGGGCCGGAGATCATGTTGACGTAAGTGGTGATTGGCTGACCGAGGGCCGAGCGAGTCAGCAATGAGAGTAGCGGCACAACGTCGCGCAGGTTTTCGACGACTTTCTCGATTCCGGTGACCGCGATGTGTACCGGCGGCACGGTAGTCGACATGCGGC
>NZ_JBFTLU010000176.1:0-8444 GCF_056396605.1 Pseudomonas sp. 05T35 | reverse complement strand
CCTTGGAACCGAGGCTGGCCATTTCCAGCATCTCTTCAAAGGTGATCTTGTCCAGGCGCTGAGCCACGGACACCACGCGCGGGTCGGTGGTGTAGACGCCGTCGACATCGGTGTAGATCTGGCATTCATCAGCCTTCAGGGCCGCTGCCAGCGCCACGCCGGTGGTGTCGGAACCGCCACGACCAAGGGTGGTGATGTTGCCGTGCTCGTCGACGCCCTGGAAACCGGCAACGACAACCACGCGACCGGCCTTCAGGTCACCGCGAATCTTCTGGTCATCAATCTGCAAGATACGCGCTTTATTGTGCGCGCTATCCGTCAGAATCCGTACCTGGTTGCCGGTGTACGACACCGCCGGTACGCCGCGCTTGATCAGCGCCATGGCCAGCAGTGCAATCGTCACCTGCTCACCGGTGGACACGATGACATCCAGCTCACGCGGAACCGGTTGATCGCCGCCACTGATTTGCTTGGCCAGATCGATCAGACGGTTGGTCTCGCCGCTCATTGCAGACAGCACAACCACCAGGTCATCGCCGGCTTCGCGGAATTTCTTAACCTTGTCGGCGACCTGCTCGATTCTCTCGACAGTGCCGACTGAGGTGCCTCCAAATTTCTGTACGATCAAAGCCATTTCAAAGCCGCCTCTGCCCATGAAGGGCGCCCATTAATCACTCAAACAGCTACGAAGCCCGCCACTAGACGACGGGCTCGGCACGCAGCCTTAAATACCCTGCTCTACAAACGGCACGGTCAGGGCCAACGCAGCATCCAGTGCGCCAGCGTCGGTACCGCCGCCTTGCGCCATGTCCGGACGACCACCGCCCTTCCCGCCCACTGCTGCAGCGGCTTGCTTCATCAAATCACCGGCTTTGAGTTGGCCAGTCAGGTCCTTGGTTACACCCGCAACCAGTACGACCTTTTCCTCATGGACACTGCCGAGCAGGATCACTGCGCGGCCGAGTTTGTTCTTCAGTTGATCGACCAGCGCCAGCAGCGCCTTGCCGTCCTGACCGTCGAGACGCACGGCCAGGACTTTCACGCCTTTGACGTCCTGGGCAGAAGCCGACAGGTCGTCGCCCGCCGCACTGGCGGCCTTGGCTTGCAACTGCTCGAGTTGCTTTTCCAGCAGACGGTTGCGCTCAAGCACAGCCGACAGCTTGTCGATCAGGTTGTCGCGGCTGCCCTTGACCAGGTTGGCCGCTTCCTTGAGTTGCTCTTCCGCAGCGTTCAGGTAAGCCAGTGCTGCAGCGCCTGTCACCGCTTCGATACGACGCACGCCAGAAGCCACGCCGCCTTCGCTGATGATTTTCAGCAGGCCGATGTCGCCGGTACGATTGGCATGGATACCACCGCACAGCTCGACGGAGAAGTCGCCCATGCTCAGTACGCGCACGCTGTCGCCGTACTTCTCGCCGAACAGCGCCATGGCGCCTTTTTGCTTGGCGGTGTCGATATCGGTTTCTTCGGTTTCAACTTCGGAGTTCTTGCGAATTTCGGCGTTGACGATTTCTTCCAGCGCTTTCAGCTGTTCAGGCTTGATCGCTTCAAAGTGGCTGAAGTCAAAGCGTAGACGCTGACTGTCGACCAGCGAGCCTTTCTGCTGAACGTGTTCGCCCAGCACCTGGCGCAATGCCGCGTGCAGCAAGTGCGTGGCGGAGTGGTTCAGCGAAGTGGCGTGACGCACCTCGGCATCCACTTGAGCCTGGACCGGCGAGCCAATGATCAGGCTGCCCGAACCCAGCACACCGTGGTGCAGGAATGCACCGCCGGTCTTGGTGGTGTCGCGTACGTCGAAACGCGCAGCGCCTGCCTGCAGGTAACCGCAATCACCGATCTGGCCGCCGGATTCCGCATAGAACGGCGTCTGATCGAGAACGACCACGCCCTCTTCGCCTTCGCTCAATACGTCGACCGATTGCCCGTCTTTATACAGAGCAACGATTTTTGCCGAACCACTGTGAGCGGTGTAACCGGTGAACTCGGTGGCCACATCAACCTTGACCAGGCTGTTGTAGTCCATGCCGAAGGAACTGGCTGAACGAGCACGGACGCGCTGGGCTTCCATTTCGCGCTCGAAGCCCTCTTCGTCGATGGTCAGGTTGCGCTCACGCGCGATGTCGCCGGTCAGGTCCATCGGGAAACCGTAGGTGTCGTACAACTTGAACACCACGTCGCCTGGCACCACATCGCCTTTGAGTTCGGCCAGATCCTGCTCGAGGATCTTCAGGCCCTGCTCCAGGGTTTTGGCGAACTGCTCTTCTTCAGCTTTCAGCACGCGCTCGATGTGCGCCTGCTGGGATTTCAGCTCAGGGAAGGCTTCGCCCATCTCGGCAACCAGTGCGCCGACGATCTGATAGAAGAAACTGCCCTTGGCGCCCAGCTTGTTGCCGTGACGGCAAGCGCGACGAATGATCCGGCGCAGCACGTAGCCGCGACCTTCGTTGGACGGCAGCACGCCGTCGGCGATCAGGAAACCGCAGGAACGAATGTGGTCAGCCACGACTTTCAGCGAAGCCTGGTTGTCGTTGGTGCAACCGATGGCCTTGGCCGAAGCGCTCAGCAGGCTCTGGAACAGGTCGATTTCATAGTTCGAGTGAACGTGCTGCAGCACGGCACTGATCCGCTCCAGACCCATACCGGTATCCACCGACGGTGCTGGCAACGGGTGCAACACGCCATCGGCGGTGCGGTTGAACTGCATGAACACGTTGTTCCAGATTTCGATGTAACGGTCGCCGTCTTCCTCTGGCGAACCCGGTGGGCCACCCCAGATGTCGGCGCCGTGATCGTAGAAAATCTCGGTGCAAGGACCGCACGGGCCGGTATCGCCCATGGTCCAGAAGTTGTCGGACGCGTACGGCGCGCCTTTGTTGTCGCCGATGCGAACCATGCGCTCGGCCGGAACCCCGACTTCCTTGGTCCAGATGTCGTAGGCCTCGTCATCGCTGGCGTAGACCGTGACCCAGAGCTTTTCCTTCGGCAGGTTCAGCCACTTGTCGGAAGTCAGGAAGGTCCAGGCGTAGGTGATCGCATCACGCTTGAAGTAGTCACCGAAGCTGAAGTTACCCAGCATTTCGAAGAAGGTGTGGTGACGAGCGGTATAACCGACGTTTTCCAGGTCGTTGTGCTTGCCACCGGCGCGAACGCACTTCTGGCTGCTGACGGCGCGGGTATAGGCGCGCTTTTCCTGGCCCAGAAAGCAGTCCTTGAACTGGTTCATCCCCGCGTTAGTGAACAGCAGGGTTGGGTCGTTGCCCGGAATCAAAGAGCTGGAGGCTACACGGGTGTGGCCTTGCTCTTCGAAGAAGCGAAGGAAGGCTTCACGGATTTCTGCGCTTTTCATTAGGTTCTTCCACGGAGACTGCGGCCAAAGGCCTGTACGAATCGTCAACAGACGAAGCGACGGCAAAGGGCCGCATTATATCGGCGTTAGTGAGCAGGTACAGTGTGTTTGTACGATACAGACAGTCAATTGGACGGCTAACACCTTCAGTTTTGAGAAAACTCGACGAAAGTGGCGATCACCTGCTCGATCTGCGCCCGGTTGACGTCCATGTGAGTGACCATGCGCAAACGTGAGGCGGCACTGAGCTTGATCCCGCGCTCACCGGCAAACGCCTTGAGCGCCTCGCACTTATCGCCCATCTGCACGTAAACCATGTTGGTCTGTACAGGTTCGACTTTATACCCCGCCGCGCGCAGGCCTTCAGCCAAAAACTGCGCGTTGTCATGGTCATCCGCCAGGCGTTGCACGTTGTGATCCAGCGCATACAAGCCGGCCGCCGCAAGAATGCCGGCCTGACGCATGCCGCCACCCACCATCTTGCGCAGGCGCCGGGCCTTGCCGATCAGCTCGACCGAACCACAAAGCACCGAACCGATCGGCGCGCCCAGGCCTTTGGACAGGCACACCGATACCGAATCGAAGTGCCGGGTGATTTCCCGCGCATCGACACCCAGCTTGACCGCTGCGTTGTACAACCGCGCGCCGTCCAGGTGCAGCGACAGACCGTGCTCACGGGTAAAGTGGCGAGCCTGCGCCAGGTACTCCAGCGGCAATACCTTGCCTTGCATGGTGTTTTCCAGCGCCAGCAAACGGGTCCTGGCGAAGTGGAAGTCATCCGGCTTGATCGCCGCTGCCACCTGAGCCAGGTCCAGCGAACCATCGGCTTGAACTTCCAGCGGTTGCGGCTGGATCGAACCCAGCACCGCGGCACCGCCGCCTTCGTACTTATACGTGTGCGCCTGCTGGCCGACGATGTACTCGTCCCCGCGCTCGCAGTGGGCCATCAGCCCCAGCAAGTTGCTCATGGTGCCTGTCGGCACGAACAGTGCCGCAGCGAACCCCAGACGCCTGGCCAGTTCGGCCTCAAGCTGATTGACCGTTGGATCTTCGCCGTAGACGTCATCCCCGGTGGCCGCGTTGGCCATCGCGTCGAGCATCCCTGCGGTCGGTTGGGTGACGGTGTCGCTACGAAGATCGATAACGCTCATGAATCAGGCCTCGGAATAGGACGCTAACGTCGCTGCTGATAAAGGAAATCTCTTTCGAAGGGGATTACTGCGGCCAACGCCGCAATTAATCAAGGCCAGGACTGGAAAAGCCGGTTCAAGCCAACGGAAAAACCGATGTATATCATCAGAAAGCAGCCATGCGCAGCCCGCAAATATGTGTTAAAAACTCTCCGCTGCCAGAAAACCTGGCAGCAAAACGTTCTCAGGGCGGGGTGCAACTCCCCACCGGCGGTAATTGCGCGCAATGCGCATAGCCMGCGAGCGCTTGGTGTCACTGACGCTTCGGCAGCAGGTGACGGTAAGGTCAGCAGACCCGGTGTGATCCCGGGGCCGACGGTCATAGTCCGGATGAAGAGAGAACGGGATTGGCACCAAAGGGCCGTCCGTGGGCAACGCGCATACTCTGCACGTCTGACCTGCACGTACCCTTAAATCCCATTCGATTCATAACGCCCTGTTTTTCACACAAACAGGAGTCAGAACAGATGCAACCCACCGCAATCGATAGCAAAAGCAAAAACCATCAGGGCGAGCGCGTAGCGTTTATCCAGGCGTGCTGGCACAAGGAAATCGTTGATCAGAGCCGTAAGGGCTTCGTCAGCGAGATGGTCGCCCAGGGCTATCAGGAATCGGATATCGACTTTTTTGAAGTCGGCGGCGCCTTTGAAATTCCACTGCACGCCAAGCTGCTGGCCAAGTCTGGCCGCTATGCCGGTATCGTCGCTGCAGGCTTAGTGGTTGACGGCGGCATCTACCGTCACGAATTCGTTGCCCAGTCGGTGATCAGCGGCCTGATGCAGGTTCAGCTGGAAACCGAAGTGCCGGTGTTCTCGGTCGTGCTGACCCCGCACCACTTCCATGCCGGCGAAGAGCACCAGAAGTTCTTCTTCGAGCACTTCGTGCACAAGGGCCAGGAAGCGGCAAAGACCTGCGCCGACACGCTGCACAAGATGCGCGCCTTGCGTCGCACTGAACACCGCGCGGTAGCCGTCTAAACACAAAACCTGTGGGAGCGAGCCTGCTCGCGATGACTGTTCATCAGCCAACGACTGTGTTGGCTGATACACCGCTTCGCGAGCAGGCTCGCTCCCACAGTAGATCTTTGTCAGGATCGAAGTTCTGGTCTCAGACCAGATCGTCGCCGGTGGTCGGCACAATCAGAATGCCGGCGCGCAGGMCGTTCTTGACCTTCGGGTTCGGGAAGATGATTCGCGCACCCTCCTCCTCGACGATCCAGCGGGTCTGGGCGATGTCCTCGGCCAGCAGATAACCCTTTTTCAACTCCGAGAAGTTCTCGATGTCCGCCGGCAGGTTCAAGTGGAAGCTGTCGCTGTGCTTGATGATTTCCCGCGCCACGCTGAACAGTTGCAAACCATCCAGGCTCTGTTCTGCTGACTCCGGCTCGGAGCCTTCGATGATCTGCTTCAAAAGGGTTTCAAGGCGCGAGACGTTGACCCCGTCGTTCTGCCCGAACGGCCGGGCCTTGCCCAGCTCAAGGGTGAAAGACTCGGCATCGAGCTTGTCGTAGGTGTACGAACTGAAAACGATGGACGGTTTGTTCTGCAACAGCACCGCCTCCATGCCGGCAGCGCGCAAGCGGGCCAGTTCATGACGGGAATGCTGGCGACCTTCTTTCCAGGGATATAGCGCGAACTGCTCGATCTTCGAGCCACGGATCGCGGTGTGCAGGTCGTAGTGCAACCGGGCGCGGTCGGGCAGATTGAAGAAAGTCGCCGCCAGACGCTCCAGTTCACAGGCTCGCAGCGCTTCGGAGCCACTGCTGAGTTCGTGACGGCCGTTGAACAGCCGGTTGACATCCTGCTCGATAAAACGCTCGCCGCGACGCATGGCGTCAGGGTTACCGAACAGGAACAGAATACGTGCGCGCGGCTTCAACTCTCCGCGGGCGATGTCATGCAACAGGCGATCGAGTAACTCGATCGGCGCTGTTTCGTTACCGTGGATGCCGGCCGACAACAGCAAGTCCAGGCCATTGTCGCGAGCCTCGGGTGGCCGGACTTCCAGCGCCCCTTCGCTCAGCCAGCGCATCCGCACGCCTTCGACAGTCAGTTGAGTCTTCTCCGCCGGTTCACGACCGGCGAGGGTCAGTTCAAGCAGTTTGCCGAGGGCGAGCATAGAGCGAATTCCTTAGTGATCGTGTTTGCAATCCGGGCCGTGCACGTGGTCTTCGTCACCGATTTCAGCCGGTTCCATTTCCAGTTGCAGACTTACCAGATTAGTCGCCAATGGGCGCAGCAGCAGGTTCGCGTATTCGGCATCGCCTTCTTCGACGTCAACACCAATCAGCAGCTGGCCACGGCCATCGTGCTGGATCCACAACTCTTTGCCTTGCCACATGACCGCAACGCGGGTGCAAGAGGTTTCCAGCTGAGTGCCGTCGGTGTCTTCAAGAATCAGCTGCAGGGTATCGCTCATTATTACGTTCTCATTGGGAGATAAAGCAACGCGTCCGGCTCTTCATGAGCAGGACGCGGGCTTTCAATTGATCTGGAATGGATAAACCGCGCCCAGTTTAAGGATTTGCGTCAGTTCATCCAGTGCCGTCCGGCACTCAAGCAACAATTGTGGGTCCGCCAGATCGCTTTCGGTCATGCGGTCACGGTAGTGCTTGTCGACCCATTGGGTCAGCGTGCCATACAACGGCGGGGTCATGATAACCCCTGGGTTGACCGCCGCCAGCTCGGTTTCATTCAGTGCGACACGTAACCGCAGGCAAGCCGGGCCACCGCCGTTCTGCATGCTTTGCTTGAGATCGAAGACTTTCACTTCGCGAATCAGGCCGCCAGAGCTGGTCAGCTCTTGCAGGTACTGCCAGACGCGCGGGTTGTTCTGGCACTCTTGCGGCACGATCAGCAGCATCGAACCGTCAGCGCGCGAGAGCAACTGGCTGTTGAACAGGTACGAACGCACGGCGTCTTCGACCGATACCTGGGAGCGCGGCACGCAGATCGCCTTGAACTGGCCTCCACGCTTGGCAAGCTTGGCCGACAGCTCAGCCAGCATCTGCTCGGTGTCGAGGAACGCGTCCTCGTGATAGAACAGCGCTTCGCCGTTACCCACCGCAATCACGTCGTTGTGGAACACGCCCTGGTCGATCACCGAAGGATTCTGCTGCGCGTACACCACACCGTCTTCGCTCAAGCCATGCAGACGGGCAACCGCTTGCGAGGCTTCGAGGGTCTGACGCGCCGGGTACTTCTGCGGTGCCGGGTAGCGGGTATCGAACGCGCTGCGACCGAACACGAAGAACTCGACACCGGCTTCGCCGTATTCACGGCAGAAACGCGTGTGGTTGGCTGCGCCTTCATCACCGAACTGCGCCACGGCAGGCAACGCTGCGTGGTGGGCGAAGTGTTTCTGGTCCGCGAACATCGCCCCCAGCACGCGGCTGGTGGTCGGGTGTTCGATGCTGCGGTGATATTTGCAGTTGAGGTTGGCGGCGGTGAAATGCACGCGACCGTCGGCGGTATCAGCGCTCGGGCTGACGGTGGCGGCGTTGGCCACCCACATGCTCGACGCCGAGCAGCTGGCAACCAGCAACGGCATCGCCTGTTTGGCGGCCTGCTCGATCACTTGAGCGTCGGTACCGCTGAAGCCCAGGCTGCGCAGCGCGCCGACATCCGGGCGCTCTTGCGGCGCGAGTACACCTTGCTGAAAGCCCATTTCCATCAGCGCTTTCATTTTCGCCAGGCCTTGCAGCGCCGCTTCCTTGGGGTTGGAAGACTGCTGGCTGTTGCTCTGGGACGCGACGTTGCCGTAGGACAGACCGCCGTAGTTATGGGTCGGCCCCACTAGACCGTCAAAATTGACTTCATAGGATTTCATCAGCGAGGCTCCACGAGAATCTGTTGTTATAGGCTTCAGTAACTGTTCTTCAAGACCGAGGCGCGGCCATCGCGAGCACG
>NZ_JBFTLU010000175.1:0-8453 GCF_056396605.1 Pseudomonas sp. 05T35 | reverse complement strand
GCATGACAACAGGTTGTCCAGGCGCGCACCGGCAATGAAGTCGCCATGCAGGCCAATGACGGCAGCACTTTGGGTGTCGTAGAAGCTCAGCTCGTAATCAAGCACCACGTCGGCGTTCAGGCCATGTTCCCGGGCCAACTGATCGGTAAGCACGGCGCGGAAGTCCACACGCTCGTCACCGGCAAATTGCGCAAGGATCGGCGGCAGTTCGGTCTGTGCGTTGATCGCCCAGCCCATGTTGGCTTCACGGTTGAGGTGAATGGCCAGGTTGGGAATGGTGGCGATCGGTGCCTTGAAGTCGATCAGCTGGCTTTCGACCTTGCCGTCGCGGCGAAAGGTTACTCGACCGGCCAGCGACAGGTCACGGTCAAACCAGGGGGCGAGCAATGCGCCGCCATAGACTTCGACGCCCAACTGCCAGAAACCCTGACGCTGCAGTTCAGGTTGCGGCTTGACTCGCAGGCATGGGCTATCGGTGTGAGCGCCAACCAGGCGGATGCCATCGTACAGAGGGGAATTGCGCCCCATCTTGATCGCAACGATCGAGGAGTCGTTGCGCGTGACGTAGTAGCGACCATTGGCTTCGGTGGTCCAGGGCTCGCGCTCGTCAAGGCGCTGATAACCCGCCGCTTCCAGGCGCTGAACAAGGCTGGCGGTGGCATGAAATGGGGTAGGGGAGGCCTTGAGGAAGTCGATCAGGCCTTGGTTCAACTCTTCGCGCATAAGTAGCTCCAGACAGCAGTGCCGCGAGTTTAACGTATTGGCTCGCGGCATTGGGCAAGTGCTTTGATGGCACTGTTATGAGGCAGGCTCGCTAGTTCTACTCGGATAGTCGCGTTTGCAGATACGCAATGATTGCTTGCTCATCTTCCGGTTTTGCTGGCTTGGGTAATTGCTTCGGCCAGTGATCCTGGCTCAGTGACAAGAGCTTTCTCTTTTGGCTCTCGTCCCAGCGCAGAATTTCCCGAGACGCGCTTTCCCACCACTCATGTCGACAGACCGCGTAATACGGGTGATTGGGCGCAGCACTTCCATACAGAAGATTGCGAGCGACCTTTCTCAGGCTTCCACGCTTATTGCGCAGTTTCCATTTGATTTGCAGGCGCCTCCAGGCTGAAGGGAACGGTTTGCTGCGAGGGACTTCACGGCAAAGCTCGAGCAGCTGCGGGCGGAACTGTTCGCCATGCCGGGTAAAGAAGTGCTTTTGCATGGCATGAAAGAATCTTTTTTCGGCAAAGTAGTGGTAGATGAACTTCTTCGCCTCCTGCACGGGTTTGTCACGCATGGCGAATGACAGGGCAATTTGTTCGATTGTATGGATATCGAACGAGCCTTGAGTCCATTCGTCGATCAACTTGATCGTCTCTTCCAGCAATGGCGTATCGCTGTCCGTGACGCCGCACAGACCACTGTTGTAAAGCTTGAAACTGTTGTCGGAGCTGATGCCGTGGGCTTGCAGGCACGTGCCGAGCTTCACGTAGTCCGGGCGTTTGCAGACGTAGCTCCAGTCGTACTCGAAACAATCCATCAGATACTGCTGAGGCTGAATTCGTTTGAGGATCAGATTGGGGTTTTCGAGGAACAGCGTGTCGGTATCAACGAACAGGGTTTTTTCCGCCAGCTTCAACCCGGCAGCAATGGCGCAGGCCTTGCGGCGATGGTGGTAACCGTTCTCGCCTTGCCATGAGGTCAAGGTCTGCTGATCCAGGGCCAGGGTTTCAACAGGCCAGCCGGCATAGTCTTCAGGTCTGTCGGTAAAGATCCTGATGCACAGGGACTCGTCTTTTCTGAGCTGCGACAAAGCGGTCAGAATACTGAATTTGGCTTCTCTGCGGTAAACGTCCTGGTCGCCATACACCAGGTACAGCAGCTGTTGCGGCGCTTTTGCCAGAGCGGTTGAGTCGGGGGCTTTATGCGTCACCGGGTTCCATGTCCTTACGATTGTCGATGGCTGCTGCGACGGGCTGCTCACGAGTGTTCAAAACGGTGCCGGGCACTCGAAGCGCAAGCGTTCGCCACTTTGCGGGTGGGTGAAGCTGAGCATGCTGGCGTGCAGGCACAGGCGCGGCCAGGCAGCCAGGGCTTGCGGGTGAGCGTAAAGCCCGTCACCCAGCAACGGATGGCCGATGGAGAGCATGTGCACGCGCAACTGATGCGAGCGGCCGGTAATCGGCGTCAGTTCCACCCGGCACCAATCGCCGCAACGCTCCAGCACGCGCCAGAAGGTCAGCGCATGCTTGCCGAATTCATGGTCCACTACGTGGCGAGGTTTGGTCGGCGGGTCGTAGCGCAACGGCAGATCAATGCTGCCGCTGTCCAGTTCCGGTTGGCCCCAGCACAGTGCGGTGTAGGCTTTTTCGGTTTCGCGGTCGTGAAACTGTCGAGACAGCTCGCGATGGGTATCGGGATCGCGGGCCAGCAGGATGATTCCGGAGGTTTCCCAGTCCAGTCGATGGACGATGCGCGCTTCCGGGTAGCCGTTTTCTTGCAGGCGGGTGATCAGGCAGTCCTTGTTGTCATCGGCGCGACCAGGCACGGAGAGCAGCAAGGTAGGCTTGTCCACCACCAGTACGGCGGCGTCCTGATGGATGATGCGGATATTCGACAGCGGCATTAAAACAGCCTCGTAACAAACGCCAACGGCGGCTCAGGTCCTCTCCGTTGCTGGAAAGGACCTGAGCCGCCGTGGCTCCAGCCGGATCGACTCAGCGATCAGGCAGGGTGATATTGAGTTCCAGAATCGAGCAGCTGCCCTGGTTTTCCAGWGCGACGTGCACGTCATCGGACCCGATATTGACGTACTTGCGAATTACCTCGACCAGTTCCTTCTGCAAGGCCGGCAAGTAATCAGGGGTACTGCGTTGGCCGCGTTCATGCGCCACGATGATCTGTAGACGCTCTTTCGCTACCGACGCGGTGCTTACTTTCTTGTTGGCACGAAAGAAGTCAAAAAGATTCATTATCTACCTCCAAACAGGCGCTCGAAGAATCCCTTCTTCTCAACGTCAAGGAACCGGTGTGGCACGGTTTTGCCCAGCAGACGATCGACGGCATCGCTGTACGCCTGACCGGCGTCGCTCTGGTCGTCGAGAATCACTGGCACGCCTTGGTTGGAAGCTTTAAGTACGGCTTGCGACTCTGGAATCACGCCCAGCAGGGTGACCGCCAGAATTTCCTTGACGTCTTCGACGCCGAGCATTTCGCCGTTGCTTACGCGCTCTGGGTTGTAGCGGGTCAGCAGCAGGTGTTCCTTGATCGGGTCTTCGCCGTTTTCGGCGCGACGCGACTTGCTCGCCAGCAGGCCGAGCATGCGGTCCGAGTCACGAACCGAGGAGACTTCCGGGTTGGTCACGACAATCGCTTCATCCGCGAAGTACATGGCCAGGTGAGCGCCTTTCTCGATGCCCGCCGGAGAATCGCAGACCACGAATTCGAAGTCTTCCTTGAGCTGCATCAGGACCTTTTCCACGCCTTCCTGGGTCAGCGCGTCTTTGTCGCGGGTCTGACTGGCGGCCAGCACGTAGAGGTTTTCCAGGCGCTTGTCTTTGATCAGGGCTTGCTGCAGGTTGGCTTCGCCGTTGACCACGTTGACGAAGTCATACACCACGCGGCGCTCGCAACCCATGATCAGATCGAGGTTACGCAGGCCGACGTCGAAGTCGACGATGACTGTTTTGTGACCGCGCAAAGCGAGGCCGGTACCGATAGCGGCGCTGGTGGTGGTCTTACCCACACCACCCTTGCCGGATGTAACCACGAGAATCTTGGCCAAGGTGTTTCACCCCTAAGGAAAAAGGACTTTTAGCCCCTGAAAAACATCTCCTGAAAACTACTGCAGTCGGACAGCCTTGGCTGGAATCCGGTGTTGGGCGGGGTTTACCTCGGGTAAACGCTGCCTTGCGCCATTTTCCTACTTCGTTTGAGCCGTTTTCGCTACGTTTTAGAGATGCTTGGAAAATGCGGCAGTATCCGTTAAAGCCGAATGATGTTCAACACGTCACCCGACAGGCTGACTTGTACACCKGCCCCCCACAGCGGATCGCGGCGCAGATCTTCGGAAACCTTGTAGTGACCGGCGATGGAGAGTAGTTCAGCGCTCAATTGCTGACAGAAAATCCGTGCCTTGGAGTCACCCTTTACACCGGCCAGCGCGCGACCGCGCATCGGTCCGTATACATGGATGTTGCCATCGGCGAGAAGTTCCGCCCCCGGGCTGACCGAGGAAACCACTACCAAATCGCCACCTTGGGCATAAATCTGCTGGCCACCACGTACTGGCGAAGTGATTATTCGGGTTGGCTTGATGGTCGGCTCAGGCGGCTTTTCCGGCTTTTTCCTGACTTCGCCTTCGTGCGGGTCAAGTGCACGCTCGCGTGCGCCAGACGGCGGCAGCACCGGCAGGTCGACGGCAATGGCAGCGGCGATGTCTTCGATGCGACTGGCGCGGATGGCCAGCGTGCGCAAGCCGTGGTGGCGGCAAACACGCATCAGCGCAGGCAGGTCGACCGCGCCTTCAGTGGCCGGGAGTTTGTCCAGGGCCAGCACCAGCGGCGCATTGCTGAAAAAATTAGGCGCCAGGGCGACCTTCGCAGCCAGCTGTCGGTCAAGGCTTTCAAGGTCATTGCGGGCCAGTTCCAGCACCGTAATGGCGAGCATGCTGCCCTTCAACTGGAACACGGGATCTTGGTCTAGCGGTTCGGTTTGGCTCATGGTCGGCATAAAACGGCTTGTCACTAAAAGTGCCGAGACTTATAACGAGAACGCCCGTAAGCCGCAAGCCGGGTCGAACCGATGTAGAATGCGCGGCCTTGTTGTCTGTCCGGAATCGTTAATGGATCGCCCGCAATTTCGAGCTGCATTTTTTCATCCGCGTTTTTGGCTGCTATGGTGCGGTCTAGGGCTGTTGTGGCTGGTCGTTCAGTTGCCGTATCCGCTGCTGCTGCGCATTGGTCGCCTGCTGGGTAGCGGGATGTATCGGGTTGCCACCGATCGTCGGAGTATCGCCAAACGCAACCTGGAACTGTGTTTCCCGGAAAAAACACCTGCCGAGCGCAAGCGTCTGCTCAAGGAAAACTTCGCCTCGACCGGGATTGCCTTCTTCGAGATGGCCATGAGCTGGTGGTGGTCCAGCGCGCGCCTGGCACGCCTGGCCCATGTCGAAGGCCTGGAGCACCTCAAACAGGCTCAACGCGACGGCAAGGGTGTGATCCTGATGGCGTTGCACTTCACCACGCTGGAAATCGGCGCGGCGTTGCTCGGCCAGCAGCACACCATCGACGGCATGTACCGCGAACATAAAAACCCGCTGTTCGATTTCATTCAGCGGCGTGGTCGCGAGCGGCATAACCTCGACTCGCTGGCGGTAGAGCGCGATGACGTACGCGGCATGCTCAAGTTGCTGCGCGCTGGCCGGGCCATCTGGTACGCACCGGACCAGGACTACGGCGCCAAGCAAAGTATCTTCGTGCCGTTGTTCGGCATTATGGCCGCAACCGTTCCCGCTACCAGCAAGTTTGCCAAGCTGGGCAAGGCGCTGGTGGTGCCGTTCACCCAGGAACGCCTGGCCGATGGCAGTGGCTACCGCCTGGTGATCCATGCGCCGCTGAACGACTTTCCGGGTGAAAGCGACGAAGCTGACTGCATCCGGATCAACCAGTGGGTTGAACGTTGCGTGCGCGATTGTCCCGAGCAATACCTCTGGACCCATCGACGCTTCAAGAGTCGTCCGCCCGGCGAACCGAAATTGTATGCCAAGCGCGGTTAAATCCATTTCGTCAGACTAGATTGAAAGGCCCAGGCACCATGGAGCGTTGCGATGAGTTCAACTGAGCCGGTTACAGGTTTGATTCTTTCCGGCGGCGGGGCTCGGGCGGCGTATCAGGTCGGGGTATTGGCGGCGATAGCCGAGCTGCTGCCGGCAGGTTCCGCCAATCCGTTTCCGGTGATCGTCGGTACTTCGGCCGGGGCGATCAATGCGGTAAGCCTGGCCAGCGGGGCGACGGACTTTACCGCGGCCATCCAGCGGTTGACCGCGTTCTGGCAGGGCTTTCGCAGCGACCTGGTGCTGCGCAGCGATTGGCCGGGAGTCATCAGCCAGGCCACTCGGTTTGTMAGTCACAGCCTGTTGGGGATCGGCGCAAAAGTACCGGTGGCGCTGGTCAACAGTTCCCCGCTGCGCGATCTGTTGAACGATAACCTGCACCTGTCCGGCATCAATGAATCCATTGCACAAAAACAACTGCATGCGGTGGCCGTGACTGCGTTCGGTTATGAGTCCGGGCAAGCCGTGACCTTTTATCAGGGGGGCCGGAGTATCGATGCCTGGTTGCGCCATCGGCGTATCGGCATGCCGACTCAATTGACGGTCGACCATTTGCTCGCCAGTTCGGCGATCCCGTTGTTGTTTGCGCCGGTGAAGATCGGCAACGAGTACTTCGGCGATGGTGCGGTGCGGCAGTCGGCGCCGATCAGCCCGGCCCTGCACCTGGGGGCGAGCAGGGTGCTGGTGGTGGGCGTCAGTGGTAACCCGCGCGGCGTTGACCCCGATAATCCGTTGCAGCGCACCTACACCGGTCAGCAACCCTCGTTGGCGCAGATTGGCGGGCACCTGCTCAACAGTACGTTCATTGACAGCCTCGAGAGTGACATCGAGCTGTTGCAACGCTTGAACCAGTTCAGTCACTTGTTACCAGCGAGTACCGCAGCACACAGCCTCGGTGTTGCACCGGTGGACGTGTTGGTGATTGCTCCGAGTCAGCCGATCGATGAAATCGCCGCACGGCATCGGCAAGAGCTGCCAGCCGCGTTGCGACTGTTCTTGCGCGGACCGGGTGCGACCAGGACCAGCGGGGCCGGGGTGTTGAGTTATCTGCTGTTCGAGGCAGGGTATTGCAGCGAGTTGATCGAGCTTGGCCGCCGCGATGCCTTGGCCAAGCGCGAAGAGTTGTGCCGGTTCCTGGGGTTGGAAGAGCCTGTAATCCCGGCTTGAAAACTGTGGCGCGGCCATCGCGAGCAGGCTCGCTCCCACAGGAGATCGTCGTCGACACAAATATTGTGTGCACTGAGGATCAAATGTGGGAGCGAGCCTGCTCGCGATGGCTCCGTTGCAGACGATGCAAAACTCAGGCGGTCAACCGATCATCGCGAAAATCACGCAACGCCTGTTCGATCTCCTCCCGGGTATTCATCACGAACGGCCCGTACTGCACGATCGGCTCACCCAGCGGTTTACCGGCGATCAACAGCACTCTGGCCCCGGACTCGCTACTCAGTTGCAACTCGCCTTCATCCGACAAACGGACCAGTTTGCTGACGCCGACACTCTGGGTTTGCCCCGGCAATTCAACGCTGCCGTCATACACATAGAGCAGTGCCCGATGCCCATCCGGCAGTTTCGGTGTGATGCTGGTGCCGGCCGGTAGATGGAAATCAAAGTAATACGGTTCGGTGTCTGGCCGTTGTACCGCACCGGTTTGCTTGACGGTGCCGTCGTCGAACAGACCGGCGATCACCACCACCTCGACGCCTTGCGCGGTTTTCAGCCGTGGAATGTCCGCTGGCTGAATATCCCGATAGCTGGCCGGATCGAGCTTGTGCTTGCCTGGCAGGTTCAGCCATAGCTGGAAGCCGCGCATCACGCCTTCTTCCTGCTCCGGCATTTCGCTGTGGATGATGCCCTTGGCGGCAGTCATCCATTGCACGCCACCGCCTTCCAGCAAACCGACGTTACCCAGATGGTCCTCATGGCGCATGCGCCCTTCGAGCATGTAGGTCACGGTTTCGAAGCCGCGGTGCGGGTGGGGGGGGAAACCGGCAATGTAGTCGTCGGGATTTTCCGAGCCRAATTCGTCGAGCATCAGGAACGGGTCGAAGCGTTCGACACCAGCCCCCCCAAATACCCGGGTCAGCTTGACCCCGGCGCCATCGGACGCGGGTTGGCCGGTATGCAGGCTAAGCACTTTGCGAAATTGAGTCATCGGTGCAACTCCTCGATCAGAGTGGAATGGCGCCATGCTATGCCAGACGGACTGATCAATGGTTGCGAATTTTGCGGGGGTTTAATCGGGAAGTTCGATGTGTTGGCGGCAAAGCAAAAGACCGCAGCCGGCGCCGGCCCCTACACTCGATGCGCTTATGTAGGAGCTGGCGAAGCCTGCGATCTTTCAACCCTGGATCAGAAGTGGTACTTCACCAACAAGCTCGTGGCGCTCTGATTGGTGGTGAAGTCCTTCGTGTCTTCGATGGCGTACTTGTTCTTCCAGTAATCGTACTCGACACCGACGTACAGCTGCTTCTCGCCCCAGTGCAAGGCTTTGCCCAGGTCATACTTGATCTGCGGGTTGAAGTGCAGGTTGGCGTGGTAGGTGCCTTGGCTGTTCTTGTCGTTGTCGACCACCCAGTCCATGAACCCGTCGATCAGCACGCTGGAGCTGCCCACCGGGATGGTGTAGGAC
>NZ_JBFTLU010000174.1:0-8469 GCF_056396605.1 Pseudomonas sp. 05T35 | reverse complement strand
GTTCAGGACTCGGATTTCTCGTAACGACGTGCAAACCAGGTGTTTTCACCCATCAGTATTCGAGCGTTTTGTGCAAACCGACTTTTTCAACAGAATCGTCGGAACGCCGCCCGGAGCCGGCTCGCTCCCACAGTGGACTGGTGGGCTCATTGATCTTCTGTGTTGGGGTTATTACAGGTGTTCGGGCTTCACCGGATCCCCGGATTTGATATCAAGCTGCTTGCGTACGTCTTCGAACATTTCGTCGTAGTACTTGTGCAGCGGGCTGATGTTGGCATTCTTGGGCATGCCGTACTTCTGTGCGATGCGCGTGGCGTGTCGGGCAAAGTCGAAGGCCTGGTCTTTGGCCAGGAAGAAGTCTTCCTTCAGGTCCTTGCCCTCGACCGAACCATGCACTGTGAAAAGCATTCCTATGCCTTCCTTGGGGTCGGTAGCGATCTCATAGTCGATGCACAGGTTGTAGCTGAAATCATCCTTGTTCAGCGCATGGCGTTCGATATGCAAGTGACCGGGCTCAAATATGGCCATGGACATCTCCTTCAAAGGCATTGAAACGGGGCAGGCTCAAGTCCTGCCCGGCTGTTTTCATAGGTAGGTGATACCAGGTCTGGCCGTGCTGATACGGGTGCCGGCGTTGCCCTGGACGATCGCTTCGATGTCCGAGAGTGAACCGATCACCGCGACTTTGCCAGTGTGGCGGGCGAACTCGCAGGCAGCCTGGACTTTCGGCCCCATGGAGCCGGCCGCGAAGCCGATTTTTTCGATGTCGTCCGGGTGGGCCTGGGCGATGGCTTTCTGAGTCGGCTTGCCGAAGTCGATGAACGCGGCGTTGACGTCGGTGGCGATCACCAGCAAGTCACTGTCGAGCTGCTCGGCCAGCAGCGCCGAACACAGGTCTTTGTCGATCACCGCTTCCACGCCCTTGAGCTTGCGGTGCTCGTCGTACATCGTCGGGATGCCGCCACCGCCTGCGCAGATCACGATGCTGCCTTTTTCCAGCAGCCATTTGACCGGGCGGATTTCGAAGATGCGCTTGGGTTTCGGGCTGGCCACCACGCGGCGGAATTTGTCGCCGTCCGGGGCGATGGCCCAGCCTTTTTCGGCGGCGAGTTTTTCTGCTTCGGCCTTGGAATAGATCGGGCCGATGGGCTTGCTTGGGTGTTGGAACGCCGGGTCATTGGGGTCGACTTCGACTTGGGTCAGGAGGGTCGCGAAGGGCACTTCGAAGTCCAGCAGATTGCCCAGTTCCTGTTCGATGATGTAGCCGATCATCCCATCGGTTTCAGCACCCAGCACGTCCAGCGGATAAGGGCTGACAGAGGTGTAGGCGGCCGCTTGCAACGACAGCAGGCCGATTTGCGGGCCATTGCCGTGAGCGATCACCAGTTCGTTACCGGGATGGATCTTGGCGATCTGTTCCGTGGCGACGCGGATATTGCCGCGCTGGTTGTCCGCGGTCAGGGGTTCACCACGGCGGAGCAGGGCGTTACCGCCCAGTGCAATGACGATACGCATAATGCAGTCCTTTCAAAAAGAGAGCGAGCAACTCGTTCTCCTGTGGGAGCGAGCCTGCTCGCGATAGCAGTGTATCGGCCAACATCCATGCTGAGTTCCAGTCCGCCATCGTCGGAACGCCGCCCGGAGCAGGCTCGCTCCCACAAAGAGCAAACCGTGTTGATCGTTAAATATCCGCCAGCGCCGAGACCAGGATCGCCTTGATGGTGTGCATGCGGTTTTCCGCTTGCTCGAAGGCGATGTTGGCGGGCGATTCGAATACTTCTTCAGTCACCTCAACGCCGTTGGCCAGGTGCGGGTAGCGCGCCGCGATATCCTTGCCGACCTTGGTTTCGCTGTTGTGGAACGCCGGCAGGCAATGCATGAATTTCACCCGGGGATTGCCCGAGGCTTTCATCATTTTAGCGTTGACCTGGTACGGCAGCAGTTGTTCGATACGCTCGTCCCATGCTTCGACCGGTTCACCCATCGACACCCAGATGTCGGTGTGAATGAAGTCCACGCCCTTGACCGCCTCGACAGGGTCTTCGGTGATGGTAATGCGTGCACCGCTTTCCTCGGCGAAGGCTTTGCACTGATCGATGAAGTCCTGATGTGGCCATAGCGCTTTCGGTGCACCGATGCGCACGTCCATGCCGAGTTTGGCACCGATCATCAGCAGCGAATTACCCATGTTGTAGCGGGCGTCACCGAGGTAGGCGTAGCTGATGTCATGCAGCGGCTTGTCGCTGTGCTCGCGCATGGTCAGGGTGTCGGCGATCATTTGCGTCGGGTGGAATTCAGCGGTCAGGCCATTGAACACCGGCACGCCTGCGAACGTGGCCAGTTCTTCGACGATTTCCTGTTCGAAGCCGCGGTACTCGATGGCATCGAACATCCGCCCGAGAACGCGGGCGGTGTCTTTCATGCTTTCCTTGTGGCCGATCTGCGACGACACCGGGTCGATGTAGGTGACGTGAGCCCCCTGGTCATGGGCCGCGACTTCGAAGGCGCAGCGGGTGCGGGTCGAAGTTTTTTCGAAGATCAGCGCGATGTTCTTGCCTTTGAGGTGCGGCTGTTCGGTGCCGGTGTACTTGGCGCGTTTCAGGTCGCGGGACAGGTCCAGCAGGTAGTGCAACTCGCGATTGGTATGGTGCATCAGCGAGAGCAGGCTGCGATTACGCATGTTGAAAGCCATGATATGGATCTCCTTGGGTTTCGGTTATCCCCAAGGCCGGTGCTCTGTAAGCCCCGGCCAAGGTTTGAAAGTTAGTAGTCGATCGGGTCGCGGATGATCGGGCAGGTCATGCAGTGGCCGCCGCCACGGCCACGGCCGAGTTCACTGGCGCTGATGGTGATGACCTCGACCCCGGCCTTGCGCAGCAAGGTGTTGGTGTAGGTATTGCGGTCGTAGCCGATTACCACGCCAGGTTCCAAGGCCACCACGTTGTTGCCGTCGTCCCACTGTTCGCGTTCGGCGGCGAAGCTGTTGCCGCCGGTTTCGACGACGCGCAGGGCCTTGAGGTTGAGCGCGGCGGCCACGGTGTCGAGGAAGCTGGTTTCTTCGCGGCGGATATCGATGCCGCCCGGTTTGCTTTCGTCAGGGCGCAGGGTGAAGGCGACGATCTGGTGCACCACTTCCGGGAAGATCGTCACCAGGTCGCGGTCGCAGAAGCTGAACACGGTGTCCAGGTGCATCGCCGCGCGGGATTTCGGCAGGCCGGCGACGATCACGCGCTCGACCGCTTTGTGCTTGAACAGGTTCAGTGCCAGTTGCCCGATGGCCTGACGGGACGAGCGTTCGCCCATGCCGATCAACACCACGCCGTTGCCGATGGGCATCACGTCGCCGCCTTCCAGTGTGGCGTTGCCGTGCTCMTGATCCGGGTCGCCGTACCAGACCTGGAAGTCGGCGTTGGTGAACTCCGGATGGAATTTGTAGATGGCGCTGGCCAGCAGGGTTTCCTGACGGCGCGCCGGCCAGTGCATCGGGTTCAGCGTGACGCCGCCATAGATCCAGCAGGTGGTGTCGCGGGTGAATTGGGTGTTCGGCAGCGGCGGCAGAATGAAGCTGGAGTGGCCGAGGAAGTCGCGGAACATTTCGATGGTCTTGCCACCGAAGCTGGTGGGCAGGTCATCGGCCGACACGCCGCCAATAAGGAATTCGGCGATCTTGCGCGGCTCGAGGCTGCGCAACCAGGCGTCGACTTCGTGGACCAGGCCGACACCCACGGAGTTGGCGGTGATCTTGCGTTGCAGAATCCAGTCCAGCGCTTCGCGGTTGGATACGATGTCGGTCAGCAGGTTGTGCATTTCCAGCACGTCGATATCGCGCTCGCGCATCTTGGTGACGAAGTCGAAATGGTCGCGCTTGGCCTGGGCCACCCACAGCACATCATCGAAAAGCAGTTCGTCGCAGTTGTTCGGGGTCAGCCGCTGGTGGGCCAGGCCGGGGGAGCACACCATGACTTTGCGCAGTTTGCCGGCTTCGGAATGTACGCCGTACTTCACTTTTTCCGTGGTCATTTCAGATCCTCCAGATAACAAAACAGTCGAGTGGTACAGGTGCTACAGGGTCAGGAAGCCGTCGTAGAGCCCATAGGCCGCCACCAGCGCGCCAATGACTACCGCGGTGAAAATCAGCTTCTCGACGTTGGTGAAAACCGCTTTGCCCAACTCGTGCTTGGCCTTGGCGAACAGGATCGCGCCGGGGGCGTAGAGCAGGGCGGACAGCAGCAGGTATTTGGTGYCGCCTGCGTACAGCAGCCAGATCGCATAGATCAGCGCAATGGCACCGATGACCAGGTCTTTCTGGCGTTCGGCCAGGGCGTTTTCGTAGCTCTCGCCGCGTACCGCCAGCAGCAGTGCATAGGCCGCCGACCACAGGTAGGGCACCAGAATCATCGAGGTGGCGAGGTAGATCAGCGACAGGTAGGTACTGGCCGAGAACAGGGTGATGACCAGGAAAATCTGCACCATCGCGTTGGTCAGCCATAAGGCATTGACCGGTACCTGTTTGGCGTTTTCCTTACGCAGGAACGCCGGCATGGTGTGGTCTTTGGCGGCGGCGAACATGATCTCCGCACACAGCAGTACCCACGACAGCAAGGCACCCAACAACGAGATGGCCAGGCCGACACTGATCAGCACCGCGCCCCAGTGACCGACGACGTGCTCGAGTACGGCAGCCATCGACGGGTTTTGCAGTTTGGCCAGCGCTGGCTGAGTCATGATGCCCAGCGACAGCACGTTCACCAGCACCAGGAACAACAGCACGGTGATAAAGCCGATGACGGTGGCCTTACCGACGTCCGAACGTTTCTCCGCCCGGGCCGAGAAGATGCTCGCGCCTTCGATGCCGATGAACACCCAGACGGTGACCAGCATCATATTGCGCACCTGGTTCATGACGCTGCCCAGGTCAGGGTTTTTCAGGCCCCAGATGTCGGCGGTAAAGATGTCGAGTTTGAAGGCGAAGATCGCGATCAAGACGAACAGCACCAGTGGCACGACTTTGGCGACGGTGGTCACCAGGTTGATGAACGCCGCTTCCTTGATCCCGCGCAGCACCAGAAAGTGCACGGCCCACAGCAGCAGCGAAGCGCCAATCACCGCCGCAGGCGTATTTCCCTCCCCAAATAGCGGGAAGAAGTAGCCGAGGGTACTGAACAGGAGTACGAAGTACCCCACGTTGCCCAGCCAGGCGCTGATCCAGTAACCCCAGGCGGACGAGAAACCCATGTAGTCGCCGAAACCGGCCTTGGCGTAGGCGTAGACACCGCCATCAAGGTCAGGCTTGCGGTTGGCGAGGGTCTGGAAGACGAACGCCAGGGTCAACATGCCCACGGCCGTAATGGCCCAACCAATCAGCACTGCGCCGACATCGGCACTGGCGGCCATATTTTGCGGCAAAGAGAATATCCCGCCCCCAATCATGGAACCTACTACCAGGGCGACTAAGGCGCCGAGTCGTAGTTTTCCAGAAGATTCAGACATGCATGACTCCATTGCCGGAGAAAAGAGACCACAGCCTAAATCCACTTGCTGATAGAACAGCTGATCTGGATCAGTTGATGGTCACATTCCGTTGTTAATGACGGATGTGTGAATACTTCCTGAATAGAGCGTATGTGCCACAAGAGGCCTGTTCCAGAGGGCTTTTTATAAAATAACCGGGGATGGTTACTAATCGCTGCGAGCCTTGAAGCTAGTTGTTTTTTCAGAATGCGCAAATTTTGCGCATCTGTTTTCAGTACAGAATTTATGTATCTGGAATGCCCCACAAAACCGGCAAAGTGCCTTCATGGCATAGATGAGAGCGTTCTGAATAAGTATTGTTTTTTGCCGTTATTTTATTAACGTCATGCCACGTCGCCTATTTAATGAAATGAACACTTGTTATGGTTTCAAAACATGACAAACAGTCGATTCGAGATAAGAGGTAAGGATGTCGCAACCGGCGCAAACGCTTCGACTCGGCGGGCTGTTGTGGTGAAGCTGTTGCTTGACTATCAGCCGCCTTATGACTGGCCGGCGATGCTCGGCTTTTTGTCGGCGCGGGCGATTGCCGGGATGGAGTCGGTGGTCGATGGTGTGTACTCGCGCAGCATCAGCCTGAACGGTGTGCACGGCACGTTTTCGATTACGCCAGCGGCTGATAATGCGCTGGAGGTGAGGCTGTGCTTCCCTGAGGCGTCAGCCGTGCCCGAGATCGTTACGCGGTTGCGGCGGATGTTCGATCTGGACGCAGACTTGCCACGTATTCATCAGCAACTGACGGTTGATCCGTTGATGGCAAGGTTGATTGCCGAGCGTCCTGGTTTACGGGTGCCAGGGGCGTGGGACGGGCTGGAACTGGCAATTCGCGCGGTGCTGGGGCAGCAGATCACGGTCGGTGCCGCGATCAAGCTGGCGGGGAAGCTGGTGGCGCAGTATGGCGAACCGTTGTCTGCGCCACTGTCAGGATTGACTCATGTGTTTCCTCAAGCAACGGTGTTGGCGGCAGCGGATCTGGCGACGTTGGGAATGCCGAAAAGCCGTGGGCGGACGCTGTCTGGCGTGGCGCAAGCGTTGCTTGACGATCCCTTGTTGTTTGAACCGGGTCGGAACGACGGTGTTGCGCGATTGCTGGCATTGTGGGGGATTGGCGACTGGACGGCGCAGTACATCGCGTTGCGACAGATGCGCGAGTTGGATGCGTTTCCGTCAGGCGATGTGGGGTTGATCAACGCACTGGCGGCGCTGGAAGGTGGGCCGGTGACGCCGCGTGATTTGTTGGCCCGTGCCGAGGTGTGGCGACCGTGTCGGGCGTATGCGGCGYAGGTGTTGTGGACGTCGTTGGTTCGGGTTGACTGAAATTGTCTCGACAGTTGCGTTGACTGTTCGATCGTCATCGCGAGCAGGCTCGCTCCCACACTGGATTTGTTTCAGGCATACGTTCGCGCGTACACCGGTGATTACCTGTGGGAGCGAGCCTGCTCGCGATGGCGGTCGAACAGTCACCACCACTGCGCCCGATGGGAACCCAATTCCCCGGCCGGAATGGCCCACTGCAACGGTGTACCGGTGATTTTCAGCGGTACATGCAACCGATGCGCCGGGCCCCAAGGAGTCTGTTCAATCACCATTCCCTGATCGTTGTCATCTTCGGCTCGCAAGGCCTCATCCGTCCCCGGACCCTGTTCAACCAGCAACTTTGCCGTGCGCGCCAGAGACAATCGTGCCGAGCCACTGCGTCCGCTACTCAACCGCTCAGCCAACAACTTGATCGCACTGGCCGCCATCAGGTAACCGGTGGCGTGGTCCAGCGCCTGAACCGGCAAGGGTGTCGGTTTGTCCGCGTGCTTCCAGAGCATCCCGGCCTCGGCGATGCCGCTGCTCATTTGCACCAGGCTGTCGAAACCACGACGGTTTTGCCAGGGGCCGCTCCAGCCGTATGCATTGAGGCAAACGTCGATCAGGCCGGGGGCGAGTTCCTGCCGTTCGGCGGTGCCGTAGCCGAGGTGTTCCAAGGCATCGGCGCGGTAACCGTGGAGCAGGATGTCGGCATCCTTGAGCAGGCTTTCGAATACCCCGCGATCGACGCTGTTGTGCAGGTCGAGGCGGGCGCAGCGTTTACCCAGGGTGACTTCCGGAATCACACCCGGTTCGTTCCACTGCGGTGGATCAATGCGCAACACATCGGCACCCAGCCCTGCGAGGAAGCGGCTGGCAACGGGGCCGGCGAGGACGCGGGTCAGGTCCAGCACCTTGATGCCCGCCAGCGGTTGCGCGACCGAACCGGGCCAGGCTTTCGAGTGCTCACTATTGTCTGCGGAAAAATGAATCAGCGGTTCGGCGTTCACCGCCACCCCTTGAGGGTGGGACTGCCATTGTTGCCATGAGCGCATTTCGGCAGCGCAACCGCCGGCCTCGACTATTGCGTGTTCCAGCTCTCTTTTGCCCCATCGGGCGACCTTGGCGGCCATCGCACTGCGATCAAAGCAGTGTCCCAGCACCTGTTCGGCCGCGCTGCGGTGATGAGGGGCGTTGGTGTGCAGACGAATCCAGCCGTCATGGGTCGCGTAGTCCCCTGCGATGGGGTCCCACAGCGGTGGCACGCTCCAGCCGATCGGGCGGATCGACGTGGCGAACCAGAAGGAGGCGAGGCGACGGTCGACTTCCAGGTCCGGTAAACGACCGGTCTGTTGTTGCAGGAGTTCAGTGATGGCCTGGCCGGCAGCCGCGATGCTGGCGCTGGCGAGGTCCGTTACGGCAAACGCCGAGGGCAGGGCGCCGCTCGAGGTAACGGTGATCGCAGTAGCGGGCAAGCCGAGCGCGGCTTGAATGGACGTCAGGAAATCAGTCATCGAAGGCCCTCCGGAAGAGAGCACGATCATAGTTCAAAAAACTGTCAGCCCGGATGAAATCCCCCTTGTGGGAGCGATCATAGTTCAAAAAACTGTCAGCCCGGATGAAATCCCCCTTGTGGGAGCG
>NZ_JBFTLU010000173.1:0-8504 GCF_056396605.1 Pseudomonas sp. 05T35 | reverse complement strand
GTTCCAGTCACGACCTGCGCGGTTGGGGTCCATGTAGCCGGTGAGTTTTTTCAGCTCGGTGAAGGACTTGACCATTTCCGGGCCGGACAGGGTTTTCTGGTCCAGGTCGACCAGGGCTTTCTTGTAGCCCTGAGGGCCCATGACCGAGAGCACCACGTCTTCAAACACGGTGCTGTCCTGCCAAGGCTGACCACCGTGGGCCAGGGCAATGAAGCCCGCAGCTTTCAGTTTGTCGCCAGCGGCATAGAACTCTTCGAGGGTCGTCGGGGCTTTTTCGATACCGGCTTTCTTGAAGACCGCCGGGTTGATCCACAGCCAGTTGACGCGGTGAATGTTCACCGGCACGGCGACGTAATCACCTTCGTATTTGACGGTGTCGGAGACTTTCTTCGAGAGCAGGCCGTCCCAGTTTTCAGCTTTGGAAACGCCTTTCAGCGCGTCGGTGCTGAGCAGGCCAGTGCTGCCCCACTCCTGGATATCCGGACCTTTGATTTGCGCGACACCTGGCGGGTTACCCGCTACGGCGCGGCTTTTGAGTACGGTCATGGCCGTAGCGCCACCGCCGCCGGCGACCGCACCGTCCTTCCAGGTGAAGCCGTCTTTTTCGACTTGAGCCTTGAGGACATCGACCGCTGCTTTTTCACCACCCGAAGTCCACCAGTGCACGACTTCCACGGAACCTTTGGAATCGGCGGCAAGTGCGCTGAGAGGAAATGCAGTCAGGGGAAACAGCGTGGCAAGAGAAACGACAGTGGCGAGGCGAGAAATCGCATTCATCTAGCGGTACCTTTCTTGTTGTTATGCATGCAAGTCTGGTGCTTGCGCTGCAAACGAGTTTAAACAGCGTAGATCGCTTGGCAGGTAACGAAGCGACGGCAAAATGTCACTGCATGGTTACATAAGTGCCGAGTCAGAGCCTTGAGCCAACGCACTGGCCATGCTCGGTGCCAGCGGCAAGCGTGGAATCAACACCGCTTGCCAGGCGTGATAGAGGTCTGGTTTGCCGCCCCAGATCTCGGCGCTCGGACGGTTTTGCGGGTCTAGTTCGTGGTGCCAGCTGCCGTGAATCCGGTCGATCAGACAGCGGTCGCTGAACGCCCAGAAACGCCGGTACCAGGTTTCGTACTGCGCCTCACCGGTGCGTTTGAGCAAGGCACTGGCGGCGGCACTGGCTTCGCAGTGAACCCAATGCAAACGCTGGCGCACGACCGGTCGATTGTCCCAGTCGAGGGTGTAGACAATGCCTGGCGCGCCATCGACGTCCCATCCGTGAAGGCAGTTATTGGCGAAGAGTTTTTGCGCATCGCTCACCAGCCAACCTGGAGTCAACATGCCCGCCTGCCCGCGTGCCGCTTCGAGGTGTAACAGTAGCCGTGACCATTCGAAACCATGGCCCGGCGTGGTGCCGTACGGTCGGAAGTGGTCAGCCGGATTGGCCTGGTTGTAGTCGCGCAACGGTTGCCAATCGCGATCAAAATGCTCGACCACCAAATGGTCGTTGGCCGCTGCGTGCCGGTGAATCACCCGCTCGACAATTCGCAAGGCGCGATTCAGCCAGCGGCTGTCCTGCGTGACATCGGCCAGCGCGAGAAAGGCTTCGGTGGCGTGCATGTTGCTGTTGGCACCGCGATAGGATTCCTCTTCGCTCCAGTCGCGGTTGAAGGATTCGCGCATTGCGCCCTCCTCTTCGCTCCAGAAATGCTGCTCGATGATGGCAATGGCATCGCTGAGCAAGGCATCTGCTCCAGGCCTTTGGGCAACCACCGCAGAACTCGCCGCGAGTGCCACGAAAGCATGCAGGTAAGCGGCCTTGCCGGTATCGCCATCACGGTGATCAGGCGCTGCAAACCAGCCACCGAATTCGGCGTCATGCAGCGGGCCATTGAGGGCGTTGATGCCGTGATCCACCAGCTCGGCAAACCCTGGCAAGCCCTGAATATGCGCCATGGCGAAGCTGTGGGTCATGCGGGCGGTGTTCATGGTGCGGGCCTGGGCGTCGGCCGGTAATTGGCCGTGTTCGTCCAGATTGCCAAAGCCTTCAGGCAGCTTCGATGCCTTGGCGAAAGCCAGCAGGCGCAAGCCTTCGTCAGCCAGCCATTGCTGATGGGCAGGTGCGGTCAGCCAACTGCTGAAGGCAGGTGGGGTGGTGTTCATAGGGTGCCTGTTTTTGTTGTTATGACTGGGAAGAGTCTAAACAACGGGCGGTGGCGGGCGGGTAACGAAGGGGGTCGGGTATGTCACTGACTTGTGACATTGGCCGTGAGGCATGTGTTGTAGGGACTGACGCCATCGCGAGCAGGCTCGCTCCCACAGTAGTTTTGCGTCGTACACAAGTCCAATGTGGGAGCGGGCTTGCTCGCGAAGAACGATAACGCGGTGTCTCTAATCAGCACTGCGAGGCAACTGCAACGTCACCCGCAGTCCGCCCTCGCGCAAATTCTGCAAACTCACTTCCCCACCATGGCTATGGGCGATATTGCGCGCAATGCCCAACCCCAGCCCATAACCCTGCTGCTGTCCGGCCAACCGGAAGTGCGGTTCGAACACCTGCTCCAGTCGCTGTTCAGGCACTCCCGGGCCTTCGTCGTCGACGTGCAGAATGAACGCGCTGTCATCGTCGTCGATGTGCAGATGGGCGTTCTGCCCGTACTTGAGGGCGTTGTCGATCAGGTTGCCGATGCAGCGCTTGAGCGCCAGCGGCTTGCCGGGATACGGCGCCAGCGCCCGGCCTTGCTGGGTTACGCGACCATTGCCGTTGGGCGCCAGGTAAGGCTCGACCAGGCAATCGAGTACATGATTGAGGTCCACCGGCTCGATGTTTTCGTGAATGTCGGTGTCCTTGACGCATTGCAGTGCGCCTTTGACCAGCAGCTCCAACTCATCCAGATCACGCCCGAACTTGGCTTGCAGCCGCTCATCCTCCAGCAACTCGACCCGCAGGCGCAGACGCGTGATGGGGGTGCGCAAGTCATGGGAAATGGCACTGAACAACTGGCTACGCTCCGTCAGGTAGCGGCTGATGCGCTCGCGCATGGCGTTGAAGGCGCGGCCGACTTCAACCACTTCACTGCCACCGCCCTCGGCCACCGGTTCCACTTCGGCGCCCAGCGACATGTCCCGCGCCGCCCGTGCCAGACGCTTGAGCGGCCKGCTCTGCCAGTGCACCAACAGGCCAATAAACAACAACAGAAAACCGCTGGTGAGCACGATGAACCAGACCTGCTGCGACGGCAGGCCCTGCTCTTCCAGGCTGGTATAGGGCTCGGGCAACAGCGAAGCGATGTACAGCCATTCGCCCTCGGCCAGTTTGATCTGGGTAACCAGCACCGGCGGATTGACTGGTTCCAGGGTCAACGCGTAATGCGCCCAGGACCTCGGCAATTCGTCGAGCTTCAAACCGCCATTGAAAATCCGCAGATCATCCGGGCTGACGAATTGCACCGAGATATTGGTGTCCGCGCCCAGCGATTCGCGCAACACATCATCCACCGCCACCAACACTGCTTGTTTACGCGGGGTCGGCGGCAACAGCTGCATTTCCAGCGGTTTGTCGTTGAGCGTCACCACAAAACGGGTGCCGCCCATGCTGCGCAACTGGTCGAGAACCAGCGGCCGGTACGCCACCGGAAGGGAGCGAAAGTAACTGACGCTGGCGGTCATCGAATGGGCCAGGCTGCGGGCTGCGGTGACCAGCCCTTCCAACTGCGTGGCGCGCAATTGCGAAACCCAGATCACGCTCGACAGCGTCTGTGCAAACAGCACCGCCAACAGAGTCAGCAGCAACATCCGCCCAAGCAGCGAACGCGGTACCGGCACCCGCCGTATCAGGCGAGTGAAGAACTCAGTGGCCATTGCTGGCGACTACATTGGCGGCCAGTTGATAACCGCTGCCGCGCACGGTGCGGATCAGGCGAGGAGGTTTGTCGGTATCGCGCAGACGCTGACGCAAACGGCTAACGGCCATGTCGACGATGCGATCGAGCGGCATCAGGTCGCGGCCACGAGTGGCATTGCCGATGGTGTCGCGGTCGAGGATTTCCTGCGGGTGATCGAGGAAGAGTTTCAGCAGCGCGAAATCGGCACCGGAGAGAATCACCTCTTCGCCATCGGTGTGAAACAGCCGGTGGCTGACCATGTCCAGCCGCCATTCATCGAAGGCCAACACCTCACCGCCAGAGCGCTCCTGACCGAACTGGGCACGTCGCAGCAAAGCTTTGATTCGCGCCTGCAACTCACGAGGGCTGAAGGGTTTGCCAAGGTAATCGTCGGCGCCGAGCTCCAGGCCAATGACCCGGTCGGCCTCGTCGGAACTGGCGGTGAGCATGATGATCGGCACCTGGGCCTGGCGCGGGTGCTGGCGAATCCAGCGACACAGGCTGAAGCCGTCTTCGTCCGGCAACATCACATCAAGGATCACCAGATCACTCGGCGCCTCGTTCAGCGCCTGGCGAAAACCGGCACCGTCGGGCGTGGTCCGCACCTGAAACCCTGCGCGGCTGAGGTAGGTGTCCAGCAACTCGCGTATCTCTTGATCGTCATCGACCAACAAAATCGACTTGTTGACTGAGCTCACTTCGAAGGCATCCTTGTTGTTAGTGTTGGGGCGGATTATGCCTGATCGTTCATGGATCTATGGTGCCTGTCAGGGCCCTATCGCGAGCAGGCTCGCTCCCACAAGGATTTGAATGCACGCAACCCTGTGGGAGCGAGCCTGCTCGCGATGAAGTCAATGCGGTCTCAAGCCTGCTCCAGTGCCACACCCGCACCAGTCAAACCGGAATACGGTGCAGTCACCAGCCAGACCGGAATGCCCTTGAAGTACTCGCTCATGCAGCCCTTGTCGGCGAAGCAGCGGGCAAAACCGCTCTTGAGAAAGAAATCGGCAAACCGCGGAATCACCCCACCGACGATGTAGACACCGCCGCGCCCACCGACGGTCAACACGTTGTTGCCGGCCACCCGACCGAGCCAGCAGCAGAACTGCTCGAGCACTTCCACAGCAATCGGGTCGCCCGCAAGGCCGGCGGCAGTGATGGCTTCCGGGGTGTCGAGCACAGGTTCATGCCCGTCGACTGCGCAGATCGCCCGGTAGACGCGCGGCAAACCGCCGCCGCTCAGCGCTGTTTCGGCACTGACGTGACCGATCTCGTTGTAGATGTGCTGCCAGAGCTGGGTTTCTCGCGGACTGCTCAGCGGCAGGTCGACATGCCCGCCCTCCCCCGGCAATGCGGCCCAACGGCCTTCGCCAAGATCCAGCAAGGTACCGACCCCAAGGCCGGTACCGGGACCGATCACCACGGCCGGGCGCAACGGCTCCGGCGTGCCTTCGCAGACCACCCGGAACTCGCCCGGTTGCAGGCGCGTCATGCCCAGCGCCATGGCCGAGAAGTCGTTGACCAGCAACAACCGATCGACCTGCAAGGTCTGACAAAAGGCCTTGCGGCTCAGCCGCCAGTGGTTGTTGGTAAAACGAAACTCATCGCCGCTGACCGGGCCAGCCACCGACAGGCACACCGCGCCAATCGAACCGGGCGCCAGGCCGAGGCCGCTCAGGTAGACGCCGATGGCGTCTTCCGGGCAGGCATAGTCGGCCGTCGCCAGCACCTGGACCGACTCCAGTTGCTGGTCTTTCCACAACGCAAAACGCGCATTGGTTCCACCAATGTCACCGACCAGCGCTAGTTTCACTTAAGGGTCTCCAGGGCAGAGGTAAAGGCGCTGGCGCCCTGCTCTGCCGAGCTGAAGGCCATGCGCATGAAGCCAAACAACTCGCGACCACAACCAATGCCGTTGTCCAGCAGGCCTTTGGCCGGTGTGCGAGCGGCAAATTCATCGGCGTCCACCATAAGCTGCAAGGTGCCTTTGACGCCATCGACGCGGATGATATCGCCCTCTTGCACGCGAGCCAAAGCACCACCGACAAAGGCTTCCGGGCTGACGTGAATCGCCGCAGGGATTTTCCCCGACGCGCCGGACATCCGCCCGTCAGTCACCAGCGCAACTTTGAAACCACGGTCCTGCAGTACACCGAGGAACGGCGTCATTTTGTGCAATTCCGGCATGCCGTTGGAGCGCGGGCCCTGGAAGCGCATCACCGCGACAAAGTCCTTCTCCAGCAGGCCGGCCTTGAACGCATCGGCCAGATCCTGCTGGTCCTGGAAGACCATTGCCGGTGCTTCGACCACTTGATGTTCCGGCGCCACGGCCGAGACTTTCATCACCCCGCGACCGAGGTTGCCTTCCATCACCCGCAGGCCGCCCTCTGGCGAGAACGCACGGGCAACGGGGCGCAGGATGTTTTCATCGAGGCTTTCGATCGGACCTTCGCGCCATACCAGCTCACCGTTTTCCAGGAACGGTTCCTGGGTGTAACGGCTCAGGCCATGCCCCGCCACGGTATTGACGTCTTCGTGAAGCAGGCCGGCTTCCAGCAGTTCGCGGATCAGGAACGACATGCCGCCCGCGGCCTGGAAGTGGTTGATGTCGGCCTTGCCGTTCGGGTAGACGTGGCTCAGGGTCGGCACCACCTCGGAGAGGTCGGCCATGTCCTGCCAGGTCAGCTGAATACCGGCCGCCATGGCGATGGCCGGCATGTGCAGGGTGTGGTTGGTCGAGCCCCCCGTGGCGTGCAGCGCAACAATCGAGTTGACCAGTGAACGCTCGTCGACGATTTCGCCGATCGGCATGAAGTTGCCGCTTTGCTTGGTCAGTCGGGTGATCTGATGCGCGGCTTCGCGAGTCAGGGCGTCACGCAACGGGGTGTTCGGGTTGACGAAGGATGCGCCTGGCAAGTGCAGGCCCATGACTTCCATCAGCAACTGGTTGGTGTTGGCGGTGCCGTAGAAGGTGCAGGTGCCAGGGCTGTGGTAGGACTTCATTTCCGATTCCAGCAGCTCTTCGCGGCTGGCCTTGCCTTCGGCGTAGCGCTGACGCACGTCGGCTTTTTCCTTGTTGGAAATGCCCGACACCATCGGCCCGCCCGGMACGAAAATCRTCGGCAGRTGACCGAAGCGCARCGCGCCCATCATCAGGCCCGGCACGATCTTGTCGCAGATGCCGAGCATCATCGCCGCGTCGAACATGTTGTGCGACAGCGCAACAGCGGTCGACATCGCGATCACTTCGCGGYTGGCAATACCCAGCTCCATGCCCGGCTCGCCCTGGGTTACGCCGTCGCACATGGCCGGCACGCCGCCGGCGAACTGGCCGACCGAACCGATCTCGCGCAATGCGTGTTTGATTTGTTCCGGGTAGTGCTCGTACGGCTGGTGCGCCGAGAGCATGTCGTTATATGACGAAACAATCGCCACGTTGGCGGCGTTCATCATCCGAAGGCTTTGCTTGTCTTCGGTGCCACATCCGGCCACGCCGTGGGCGAAGTTGGCGCATTGCAGCTTGCCGCGCATCGGGCCATCGCTGGCGGCGCCGCGAATCAGTGCAAGGTAGGCCTCACGGGTAGCGCGGCTACGGGTGACAAGCCGTTCAGTGACCTCAAGTACGCGGGGATGCATGTGTAGAACTCCAGGCTAACGGATGTGGCGACCTGTTCGTGTCTATGCTGGTCAAGAGGCATCGACGCGTGACGCGCTGACGGTTTTCTTGACCACTCGGACCAGTTGATTCAGGTCACTCGTTGTAGATAAAACAAAATATTGCCACTAAAAAGGCTTGTTTTCTATTTTTTTGCGAATAATCTTGTAATTCCAACAACAAATATGACGAAGGCGCTTTTCATATGACTCTACGAATTGCAATCAATGGTTTTGGCCGCATTGGCCGCAATGTCCTTCGCGCACTGTATACCCAAGGCTACCGTCAGGATTTGCAGATCGTCGCCATCAACGATTTGGGCGATAGCGCGATGAACGCTCACCTGCTCAAGTACGACACCGTGCATGGCACCTTCGATGCCGATGTGCAGCACGATCAGGAAAGCCTGACCGTCAACGGCGACCGGATTTCGGTCAGCGCGATTCGCAACCCGGCCGAGTTGCCGTGGGCTGCCGAGAAGGTCGACGTCGTGTTCGAATGCACCGGTCTGTTCACCGACCGTGCCAAAGCCGCTGCCCATATTAGCGCCGGCGCGCGCAAAGTGATTATCTCGGCTCCGGCCAAAGGCGCCGACGCCACCGTGGTGTATGGGGTCAACCACGACATCCTGCGCCAATCGCACCAGATCATTTCCAACGCGTCGTGCACCACTAACTGCCTGGCCCCGGTGGCTCAGGTGTTGCACCGCGAGCTGGGCATCGAGAGCGGTCTGATGACCACCATCCATGCCTACACCAACGACCAGCACCTGACCGATGTCTACCACGTCGATCCGTACCGTGCCCGTTCGGCCACCCAGAACATGATCCCGAGCAAGACCGGCGCCGCCGAAGCGGTGGGCCTGGTGCTGCCGGAACTGGCCGGCAAACTGACCGGTATGTCGGTGCGCGTGCCGGTGATCAATGTGTCGCTGGTGGACCTGACCGTGCAACTCAAGCGCGAAGCCAGCGCTG
>NZ_JBFTLU010000172.1:0-10034 GCF_056396605.1 Pseudomonas sp. 05T35 | reverse complement strand
CTTTGAAGGAGCCGATCTTGTCGCGCACGATGCACTTCAAGTAATGGGCGAAACGGCAGGTGGCGAACAGGTACGGCAGACGCGCGGCCAAGTTGGCGTTGGCGGTGGCATCCGGGTCGTCGTACTCGGCCGGTTTCTGCAACGATTGGGCGCCGATGAACGCGGCGAAGTCGGTGTTTTTCTTGTGCAGCAGCGGCATGAAACCGTTCTTCGCCAGTTCCGCTTCACGGCGGTCCGAAATGGCGATTTCGGTCGGGCACTTCATGTCCACGCCACCGTCGTCGGTCGGGAAGGTGTGCGCCGGCAGGTTTTCCACTTCGCCGCCAGATTCCACGCCACGAATGCGCGAGCACCAGCCAAAGTGTTTGAACGAGCGGTTGATGTTCACCGCCATCGCGTAAGCGGCGTTGGCCCAGGTGTACTTGGAGCTGTCGGCGCCGTCGGTGTTTTCTTCGAAGGCGAAGGCTTCCACCGGGTCGGTCTTGGCGCCGTAGGGCAGGCGCGCCAGGAAGCGCGGCATGGTCAGGCCGATATAACGCGAGTCTTCCGATTCACGCAGCGAGCGCCAGCCAGCGTATTCCGGGGTGGTGAAGATCTTGGTCAGGTCGCGCGGGTTCGACAGTTCTTGCCACGAGCCCATGCCCATCACGGTCGGCGAAGCGGCTGCGATGAACGGCGAGTGCATGGCGGCGCAGACTTTCGACAACTCGCCCAGCAACTCGACATCCGGCGGCGACTGGTCGAAGTAGTAATCGCCCACCAGGCAACCGTAAGGTTCGCCACCGAACTGGCCGTATTCTTCCTCGTACATCTTCTTGAAGATCGGGCTCTGGTCCCACGCAGTGCCCTTGAATTTCTTCAGGGTCTTGTGCAGGTCGGTCTTGGAGATGTTGAGCACGCGGATCTTGAGCTGCTCGTCGCTCTCGGTGTTGTTGACMAGGTAGTGCAGGCCACGCCAGGCGCTTTCCAGTTGTTGGAAGTCCGGGTGATGGATGACCTGATTCACCTGGGCGGTGAGCTTGGCGTCGATGGCGGCGATGATCGACTCGATCGACTTGATGGCGTCGTTGGACACCAGGTCGGTCTGCGCCAGGGCCTGTTCAGCGAGGGTGCGCACGGCGGTCTCGACGGCTTCGCGGGCGCGTTCGGTCTTGGGTTTGAATTCTTGCAGCAGCAGGGAGGCGAACTCGCTGGCTTCTTCGGTGGTGCCCAGTGTCTGGGCGTCTGCACGTACTGGATCGGTCATGATCATTCGTCCTGATTAAGCCTGAGGCTCGGCGGGCTTGGGCGCACTGGCAAGTGCCTGGAGCAGCGCCGGATCCTTGATGGCCTTCAYGATGATTTCTTCGGCGCCGGTCTTGCCGTCCATGTAGGTCAGCAGGTTGGCCAGTTGGGTGCGCGCTTCGAGCAGCTTGTTCAGCGAGTCGACCTTGCGCGCCACGGCGGCGGGGCTGAAGTCGTCCATGCTTTCAAAAGTGATGTCCAGGCTCAGGTTGCCTTCGCCGGTCAGCTCGTTGGGCACGTGGAACGCGACGCGTGGCTGCATGGCCTTGAGGCGTGAGTCGAAGTTGTCGACGTCCACTTCAAGGAACTTGCGATCGGCAACAGGGGCCAGGGGCTCGGCCGGCTTGCCGGCAAGGTCAGCCATAACGCCCATTACGAAGGGCAACTGGACCTTTTTTTCGGCGCCGTAGAGCTCGACGTCGTACTCGATCTGCACTCGAGGCGCGCGGTTGCGCGCGATGAATTTCTGAGAACTTTGCTTCGCCACGTTGCTGCTCCTGGTCGCTCAAGCGACGGTGTTGGCGTCATCGGTGGTACCGGTGACGTGACTGCGTGATCCTTTCGCTTTTATTCGCTGTCTGGTCCGCGCAGGTTTTCAAATTGGCTCATGCCGTCGGGAATCAGGTTGCGCACGATGGCCGCAAAGTCGGCGTGCACCAGATTCTTTGCCCGGTTCAACAGCACCGGCAGGGGGCTGGAGGGCTCGTGACGGGTGTAATACGCAAGAATCCGGTCCAGGCTGCGCAGCACGTCGTCACGATTGTTGATTTCACCGGTGCTGGTGCCGCTGCTGCGCGGTGCGCTCGGCGCGGTGGGGTATTCAACCGGCGCGGCGCTGTCGTGGCCGATGGAGTCGGGCAGGGGGCTATCGCCTTTCTGCGGGGCGAACTGGCCGAGAATCTGCAGGGCCATTTTGAGCGGTTGCTTCAACGGGCCAAGATCAACGCCCTGGGCGGCCCCGACCTGTTCGCTGACGTGTTGCTCGATGGCCTCGGCGACGTTGCGGGCCTCGTGCAAGGCGGCGCGGGTAATTTCCAGCTGCTCGGGATCGCTGTCGAGGAACGCCCCGGCAAGCTGCTCGGCGCCGAGGTTTTCGTCAGGGAAGCTTTGCAGGCCGCTGGCGTTGGCGGCCGCGCGCAGGCTGACAGCGCCAAAGGTTCGCGAACGGGCCAAGATACTTTCGCGCAGTAGACGAATGGTGGCATCGGACGCCAGGCCGGCGAGGGCGTTGATGCGCACGGTGGGATCGTTGTCGTCTTCGGCATCCAGGCGTGGATGCAGGTCGGCCCAGTATTGCTTGAGCAATTCGCTGATCAGCGTCAGGACGCGGGCCAGGCCGGTGACACCTTCCAGGGCAAGGGAGCTTTGCAAAAGGAAATGGGTAATGCGCAGGTCTTTGCTGCGTTGCAACAAATCCAGGCTTTGCTGCTGGATGCTGCGCCATTCAGGCGGTTCGGCAGGCAATATCGAATCGCCCATGCTGCGCTCGGGCTGGCCTAGGGAATCGCGTTCCAGGCGCAAAAAGTCCGCGTCGTATTCCAGATCTTCGCCACAAGGCGAAGTCGCGGAAACGGCGGCAAGCAGCGAAAGCACTTCCACTGAATTTGATCTCCCTATCGCCGCGACAGAGTCGGGCAGTTCACACGTTAGTTCCAAGTGGAACTTCGCATGTTTCCTTGTGCGTAATGGCCCTTTGGATCCTCTATGATCTTAAAGTGCCATCATTGTTATTCAAGAAAGTTGTTCATTTTTGGTGTAGTACTTATGGCTTGTCAAGGTAAGCTATTTATCCTGTGTGACAGATGTGAGGTGCTTAACAGCCCTCACGACCAGCAGGTCCAGGAAGGTGCTGACGCAGGTTTTTTGTCACGTAAACCGGTTAAGATCAGCAAACATGCTGGTAAAAAGCTGTTTTTTTAGGTTGTTTGCAAGGTTTGTCGGCGAGTTCCGCGGGGATTGATCCCCTCATTCGCCGGCGCGCAAAGTGTGCAGCAAGGAGGCAAAATGCCACTGTGTTTGACTATCACTAGTTATCACAAAATTACCCCTGGTCAATGCTCTGAAAAATCCATGGATCGGGGTGTGATGGCAATTGGCCGCAATTCTGATAATGACTGGGTATTGCCCGATCCAGAGCGCTTGGTCTCTGGAAAACATTGCACTATTCAATACAAAGATGGCCGGTATTATTTAACCGATAACAGCACTAATGGGGTGGAGTTAGTCAAGGCCGGCATTCGTCTGCGCAAGGGAAACAGCGAGCCGTTGCAAGATGGGGAAGTTATCCGCATCGGTGATTATGAAATCCAGGCGCGCATCGATTTCAATCTGCCTGTGACTGACAGCAACCCGTTTGTCGATTCGTCCAGCAGCTTCGATGCCTTGATGGGACGCCAGGGCGCCGGCGTGAAGACGCCGACCCCGTTGCCCGTGACACCCCCTGCACATTTTCAGGGCGTGTCGGCCATGGACACGCTGCCCGACTTGTTCGACTTTCTGGCTCCGAGCAGCATCCCGCCGGCCACCCAGCCCGACCATGTCCCGGTCGAGCAACACGACTTCCGTCCACCGACCCCGATCCCTAAGCCGACGCCCATGACAGAGCCTGCGCCGCTGGCGTCGGCCCCACTGATTCCGGAAGATTGGGACCTGCTCAGCGACCAGCCTGCGCCGCTGGCGATTGCCCCCTTGCCTGTTGCAGAAGTTGCGCCACCCATACCTCAAATCAGCGTACCGATCGAGCCGGCCCCCCTGCGCGAACCGCCCGTGGCCATCGTTGAGCCCCCGGTCAGTCCGGTCAGCCATTCTCAACCCGACCTGTTGCAAGCCTTTCTGCGCGGCGCCGGGCTGGATCAAGTGCGCCTGGAAAAGGCCCAGGCCGAAGCGCAGATGGAAAGCATCGGCCGCAGTTATCGGCTGATGGTCGAGGGCCTGATCGACGTCTTGCGCGCCCGCAGCAGCCTCAAGGGCGAGTTCCGCATTCAGCAGACGATGATTCAGCCGGTGGAAAACAACCCGCTGAAATTCGCTCCCAACGTCGATGAAGCCTTGCTGTTGCTGTTGCGCCACACCAATCAGGCGTTCATGGCGCCGGACCTGGCGGTGCGCGACAGCTTCGATGACTTGCGCGCCCACCAATTGGCGGTGATGGCGGGTGTGGAAGCTGCGATCAAGCACCTGTTGGCGCGTTTCGAGCCGGCACAACTGGAAGAGCGCATGGGCAAGCCCGGTGGCCTGTCGAGCATTTTCAATGGCTCACGACAGGCCCAGTACTGGCAGCAGTTCACCGAGCTCTACAGCAATATTTCCCGTGAGGCCCAGGAGGATTTCCAGGACCTGTTCGGTCGGGAGTTCAGCCGCGCCTACGAAGAACACAGTGCAAGACAAGGTCGCCGCTGAGCGCCGCTGTCACATAACGCGATTCATAGCAAAGAACGGAACAACGGATAGCTGAAACGTCATTGAGGACGCAGGATGATTCCCAGGTTTTTACTCGCAGTTGCCACCGCGCTTCTGCTGACCGCGTGTGCCAAGGAGGCCACCAAACCCCAACCCGAAGAGGCCGAGGCCGACACGGCCGCCGTCGAGTTGCACTTTCACGCCATCGCCGGGCTCAACCCCGGAGCCACTGGCCAGCCGGCCCCGGTCCGGGTGCGCATTTTCGAATTGAAAAATGCCGCCACCTTCGGTCGTTCCGATTATTTCGCACTGGCCGAACGAGCCCAGGCGACGCTCGGTGCGGATCTGATCGACCAGGACGAAGTGCTGATCCAGCCCGGCCAGCAGTTGAGCCTGCAGCGCGACCTCGATCCGGCCACTCGCCATATCGGTGTGCTGGTGGGGTATCGCGAACTGGATCAGGCGCAGTGGCGCACGGTGATGAATGTTCCGCCGCGCCAATACACCGAATACCAGATCAGCCTCGATGTGCGCGCCGTGCGCAGCGCCGTCGTTGTTCCCCCATCCAGCCCTGCCCAATAAGCAATCGGAGCCCCCATGTCCTGGAACAATCGCGTGGTCTGGTCGGAAGGCATGTTCATTGGAACGCAGCACTTCCAGCAGCATGACCGTTACCTGGAGAACCTCATCGACGCCCGGAGTCGACCATTGTCGGCCGGGGCCTGGGGATTTTCTGAATTGCTGATCGACCAGGGCCTGCTGGCCCAGGGCAAACTGGCGATCATCTCGGCGCGGGGCCTGTTGCCAGACGGCACGCCATTCAACATTCCCCAGGATGACCTGGCGCCGAGCCCGCTGAATGTCGATGACAACCTGCGCGATGGTTTGGTGTACCTGGCCTTGCCACTCAAGCGCGCCGGTGCGCGTGACACCGTTGACGAGGGCGAGGCCCTGGGCGCTGCGCGCTATGTGAGTCAGGTGCGCGAAGTGCGGGACGACAACGCGCCGTTCGAAAACCAGGCCCCGGTGGCCGTGGGGTCGAGGGCGCTGCGATTATTGATCGCCCGGGACGGCATCAGCGACTACGCGGCGATCGGCCTGGTGCGAATCAAGGAGAAACGCGCCGACCGTGCCTTGGTGCTCGACGACACTTACATCCCGCCGCTGCTGGATGTGGTCGCCTCCACGCCCTTGGCCGCGTTTCGCAACGAGCTACTGGGCCTGCTTCATCAGCGCGGCGAAGCGCTCGCCGGGCGGGTGGTGGCGTCCGGTGCCGGCGGTGCCTCGGAGATTGCCGATTTCATGCTGCTGCAACTGGTCAACCGGGCCCAGCCGCTGATCCAGCACTTGAGCCACTTGAGCCCGTTGCATCCCGAGCGGTTTTACAGCGAGTTGGTGAGCCTGGCCGGGGAATTCTCGACCTTTACCGCTTCCGGGCGGCGACCGCAGGAATTCCCGCAGTACCAGCATGATGACCTCGCGCTGAGTTTTGCGCCGGTGATGCAAGCCCTGCGTGAGGCGCTGTCAATGCTGATCGACAGCAAGGCCACGCCGATTCCGATTGTCGAAAAAGCCTACGGCATTCATGTGGCCATGCTGGCTGACAAAACCCTGCTCGACAGTGCCAGTTTTATCCTGGTGGTGCGCGCCGATGTGCCTGCCGAAACCCTGCGCAGCCGCTTCGGCCTGCAGAGCAAAATCGGCTCGGTGGAACACATTCGCGACATGGTCAACCTGCAATTGCCGGGCATCGGCCTGCTGCCGCTGCCGGTGGCGCCACGGCAGATTCCGTATCACGCCGGTTCCACCTATTACGAACTCGACCGGGGCAGCGAGCATTGGCAACAACTGGCCAACTCCGGCGGTTTTGCGTTCCACATCGCGGGTCAGTTCCCGGGGCTGAACCTGGCTTTCTGGGCGATCCGAGGATAAACCGCGATGAATAACGACGATCGTACCCAGTTCATGCCGACACCCGGTGGCCGTGGCGCCGAACCGGCCCGCCCGGACCCTGGTCGCGCCCAGCCCGCGCCGCTTTCGATGCCGGCCGCGCCGGTGTTGACCGGCAAAGCCGAAGGTCTCAACCCCCTGGAAAGCGCCGCGGGTCCGCTGCTGGCTTTGCTGACCCGCTTGCGCAACACCATTGCCCACCCGGCACCGGCGAGCCTGCGGGCGCAACTACTGGCCTACTTGCGCCAGTTCGAGGAACGCGCCGAGGCAGCCGGTGTGGTGCGCAACGATGTGTTGCTGGCCCGCTACGCCTTGTGCACCGCCCTGGATGAAGCGGTGTTGAGTACGCCGTGGGGCGGCACCGGCGACTGGGGCAAGCAGAGCCTGCTGATCACCGTGCATAACGAAGCCTGGGGCGGCGAGAAGGTGTTCCAGTTATTGGAACATTGCCTGCAAAGCCCCCGCGAACGTTTGTATCTGTTGGAGCTGTTGTACCTGTGCATGTGCCTGGGTTTCGAAGGGCGTTATCGGGTCATGAATGACGGTCGCAGCCAACTGGAGGCCTTGCGTGAGCGCACCAGTGCGGTCATCCGCAGCGCCCGTGGCGAATACGAGCGTGAACTGTCGCCCCATTGGCGCGGCGTTGCCGTGGCGCGCGACCGGCTGGCGCAATTCATGCCGCCATGGATCGCGGTGGCCATCGGTGTGGCGTTGCTGCTGGCCCTGTTATTCGGCCTGCGCTTGAAACTGGCCGCCGATGCCGAGCCGGTGTTTAAAAACATCCATGCGCTGGGCGAAATCCCGGTGCAGGCCATCGACCGTCCGGTGGTGCAACCGAAACTGATCGAGCGTCCTCGCCTGGCAGGTTTCCTTGCCGATGAAATCAAGGCCGGGCGGGTCTCGGTGGAAGACGCCGTTGACCGTTCAGTGGTGACCATCCGCGGCGATGAGCTGTTCGCCTCGGGCAGCGCCAGTATCGTCGACAATTTCCAGCCGCTGATGCTGCGCATCGCTGATGCCATTCGCAAGGTCAAGGGCCAGGTCCGGGTGACCGGGCACAGTGACAATCGCCCGATTGCCACCCTCAGGTTTCCATCGAACTGGGCTTTGTCCGAGGCGCGGGCCACTTCGGTGCTGCAAATCCTTTCGGCCAAGACCGGCCAGCCCGAGCGCTTCAGCGCCGAAGGCCGCAGTGACACCGAGCCGTTGGCCTCGAACGCTACGACCGAGGGCCGCGCACGCAATCGTCGGGTCGAAATCACAGTGTTGGCGGAGGGAGTCGAGTGAAGGCGTTTTTCAGTTTTATCACCCGCTGGGTCATTCCGTTGCTGGGGCTGATCGCCCTGAGCCTGATCATCTGGTTTGTCGGGCCGCTGCTCGAATTCCTGGTACCCGAAGGCCGGCGCTGGGCGCTGATCATTCTGCTGTTCGCGGTGTGGATCGCCTACCGGCTGTTTCGCATCATCCAGGCCCGCCGTCAGGCCGCCGAAGACATGCGTAGCCTGGCGGCGCAAACCCCGCCGGACCCGACCAGCATCGCTACGGCCGAAGAGCTCGAAACCCTGCGTCAACGTATGGACGAAGCCCTGGCGCTGTTGAAGAAAGCCAAGCTGGGCGGCGACGAGCGACGCAATCTCTACGAATTGCCGTGGTACGTGATCATCGGCCCGCCGGGTGTCGACAAGGCCGCCTGGCTGGGCTTTCTGGGGCTGTTGAAAAAACAGCGGGCCCGTCGCCCGATCGATGGTGCATTTATCGCTATCAGCCTCTCCGATCTGTTGCTGGGCAGCGACGCCGAACGCGCCGCCCATGCCGCTGCGATACGCCTGCGCATTCAGGAGTTGTATACCCAATTGGGCGTGCGCTTCCCGATCTACCTGATGCTGACCAAACTCGATCTGGTGCCTGGGTTCATGGAGTATTTCGACACCCTGAGCAAAGAAGAGCGAGCCCAGGTCTGGGGCATGACCTTCGCTCTGGATGACGGCAAAAGCAATGACAGCCCGCTGGCCCATCTGCAAAGCGAATTCGCCGGTCTGGAGCAACGCTTGAACGATCGACTGGTGGAGCGTTTGCAGCAGGAACGCGACCCGGCGCGACGCGATCTGATCTACGGTTTTCCACAGCAGTTCGGCGCGTTGAAGGATTGCCTGCAAAGCTTCCTTGAGGGTGTGTTCAAACCCAACGCCTTTGAAGAGCGAGTGCTGTTGCGCGGGGTGTATTTCACCAGCGGCACCCAGGAAGGCAGTCCGATTGACCGGCTGATCGGCTCTATGGCCCAGAGCATGAACCTGGACCGCCAGCACCTGGCGCGCCAGACCGGCACCGGGCGCAGTTACTTCATCGAAAGACTCTTCAGCGCCGTGGCCTTTGCCGAGCGAGGGCTGGTGGGGGTCAACCCGAAAGTCGAACGTCGACGCAAGTGGATCGCCCAGGGCGTGCTGGCCTCGACCGTGGCCGTGGTGCTGGTGGTCGGGACCTTGTGGTGGGTCAGCTACCGCGCCAATCAGGCGTATATCGCGCAAGTCGATCAGAAAGTCGTGCCCCTGAGCCAGACCGTGCAAAACCTCAGCCCGGCCCAGCGGGACGTGCTCGCCGTATTGCCGTTGCTCAATGCGGTGAAGCACTTGGCCGGCGACGCGCCGAACTGGGCCGAAGGCCTGGGTCTGTATCAGGGCGACATGCTTGAAGCCGAGTCCGGCAGTGTCTATCGCAAGCTGTTGATCGCGGTCTTCGCGCCACGTTTGCTCACGCGCATCGAAGAGCAACTGCACGGCGGCGGCAATTCGGACTTCCTTTACGAAGGCTTGAAGGCCTACCTGATGCTCGCCGACAGCGAGCATTACGATGCCGACTTCATCAAGGCGTGGATCGCCCTGGACTGGGACCGCAGCCTGCCGCGCGACTTGCCGGCCGAGCAGCGCGTAGCCCTCGGGGAGCACTTGCAGGCGCTGTTCGAACGCCATCCACCCACCGCACGTCTCGACCCACGACTGATCGACGATTTGCGCCGGCAGTTGCAACAACTGCCGGTGGCCCAGCGTGTCTATGACCGGATCAAACGGCAGAAACTGCCGGACGGCATCCCGGACTTTCGTATCAGCGAAGCGGCCGGGCACGATGCGGCGCTGGTGTTCAGCCGCAAGAGCGGCAAGCCGTTGGGGGAACCCTTGAGCGGCTTCTTCACCGCCAAGGGGTATCGCCAAGGGTTTCTGCTCACCAGCCTGAGYCAGACCGGCACCTTGGCTGAGGAGCAGTGGGTGCTTGGTCACGACCAGGCAGAACAGCAGAACGTCGCCAGCCTGGCCGCCGACGTGCGTCGCCTGTATTTCCAGGATTACCAGCGCCAGTGGGACGCCTTGCTGGCTGATATCGACTTCGTGCCGATTACCCGCGTGGCC
>NZ_JBFTLU010000171.1:0-14942 GCF_056396605.1 Pseudomonas sp. 05T35 | reverse complement strand
TCTGGTGCGTCAGCATCACGCCATAAAAATACGTAGCCGAAAGCAGCACCAGCGCGACAATTGCGCACCAGAAGCCGGGAGCATAAGGGTTTTTCATTATTGGAATCCCCATGACCAATGCGAGCTTTGACTGCCGGACCCGCCTGTGCAGACCCGACATCTAAAAGCATAGCAACGGCCTCAGGGTTTCGTTGGCTGTGAACCTTGCGTTCGTCCGCTTTCCCAACCGCCGCCCAGCGCCAGGAACAAATCGATCTGGCTCATGGCGACCTGAGTATTGGCGGTCGCCACCTGCGCACGCACATCGGTGTAGGTGCGGGTCGCCTGTAAATCGGCGAGGAACGACGCTCGACCGGCCTGGAAGAAGCGGTGCGTCTGGTCCGCCGCCAGCTGCGCCGATTGCTCGGCATCGACCAAGGCATCGCGGCGCTGCAACAGCGCGGAATACTGCGCCAGACTGGTCTGGGTTTCGCGGATCGCGTTCAACACCACCCCGTCAAAGTGCGCCAGCGCGCCTTGGGTCGCCGCTTCAGCCTCACGCACCCGTGCCCGGGAGCCGTTGGACGGCACTGTCCAGGTCAGCAACGGGCCGAAACCCCAGCGATTGGTTTGCGGTTGGCCAAGGTGATCGAGAATACCCACGGTGCCGACGGTCGCGCCGATGCTGATATCCGGGTAAAGCGCACCGGTCGCAACGCCGATGTCCGCCGTCGCGGCCGCCAGCTGACGTTCGGCCTGGCGCACATCCGGTCGCCGTTTGAGCAAGGTGGCACCGTCACCGACCGGCAACAATTGCGCAATCTTTGGCAGCTCGTGACAACTGCTGGTCCCCGCGGGTAATTGATCCACCGGTTTGGCCAACAGCATCGACAAACGGAACAGCCCGGCCTGACGGGCGGCTTCATAGCGCGGCATGTCGGCGCGCAGGGATTTGAACTGGGTTTGCGAACGGGTGACCTGGGTTTCGTCGCCGCGCCCGGCATCGCGCAGCCGCTGAGTCAGCGCGGTGCTCTGGCCTTGCAGGTCCAGTGAGTGCTCGGCGATATCACGCTCTTCGTTGGCCGCGCAGACTTGGGTATACGCGCGCACGACGTCGGCGACCAGGGTGATGCGTGCGGTGTCCGCTGCGGCTTGCGTCGCATCGGCATTGGCCTTCGCCGCTTCGATGCCGCGCTGCAACGTGCCAAACAGATCGAATTGATAAGACGTGGTGAGGCCGATGTCACCGACATTGGCCACTGGAACCTTTTCCGGTATCAGAAACGCCTCGCCAGACTCCTGCAAGCGCTGGGCACCCACCTTCACGCCACCGCTCCAGCCGCCCGCCGACTCGGCTTGTTCGACCCGGGCACGGGCGCGTGACAGGTTGGCTGCCGCCACCCGCAAATCGGTGTTGGTGGCCATGGCCTGGCGCACCAGCTCATCCAGACGCGGGTCCTGGTACAACCGCCACCAGTCGCCCGGCACCGGCGCCGAGACCACATTTTTTCCATGCGCAGTCAGATCGCCCTGAAAGTCCGCGCGGTGCACCGCTGCCTCTTCAGGCAAATGGTAATCCGGGCCCACCACCTGACAGGCCGACAGCAGCAAGCCGAGACCGGCCGTCGCTAAACAGGTGGCCGCTTTCATTGCTCCGGCTCCTGCTCAGGCTTGTCGCCGATGATCGATACGGTCGCAGTACGCCCGGCAATCATGCGGAAATCTGCCGGCACATCATCGAAGGCAATCCGCACTGGAATCCGCTGTGCCAACCGCACCCAGCTGAACGCCGGATTAACGTTGGGCAGCAGGTTCGAACCGCTGCTGCGGTCACGGTCTTCAATGCCGGCGACGATACTTTCGACGTGCCCGCGCAGCCGTGCACGGTCGCCAATCACGCGGATATCGACACCTTGGCCGACGTGAATGCCGTCGAGTTTGGTTTCTTCGAAATARCCGTCGATGTGGAAGGAATTGCTGTCCACCACCGACAACACCGGACGCCCGGCGGTAACGAACTCCTGAGTACGCGGTGCGCGGTCGTTGACGTAACCGTCCACCGGGCTGCGGATTACCGAGCGGTCGAGGTTGAGCTGGGCGCTGTCCACCGACACCTGGGCCTCGGACAACGCCACCTCGGCGCGGGCCACGCGGGACTGGCTTTCTTCCAGTTGCTCGCCCGGCACCAGATTGCCCAGGCCACGGTTGCGCTTGGCTTCACGTTGCGCCTGAGCCAGGGTTTCCTGACGGTCGGCGACCGCGGCCTTAGCCTGGCGCAGCGCCAGTTTGAAACGGTCCTGGTCGATGCTGAACAGCACCTGGCCGCGCTTCACCGGTTGGTTGTCACGCACTTCCACTTGCTGGATCAGCCCGGAAACGTCCGGGGCGATCTGCACGATATCCGCACGAATGTGCCCGTCGCGGGTCCACGGAGCGAACATGTAATACATCACCATGCGCCAGACCACGACGACCGCAAAGGTCACCACCAACAGGGTCAACACCACACGGCCAAGGGTCAAAATAGGTTTTTTCATGTCATCAGGTATCGACTGAGTGAGTCCACGGCGCCGAGCAGCAAGGCGTAAAGACCAACGTTGAACAATGCCCGGTGCCAGACCAGACGATAAAAGTGCAGGCGCGTCAGCAACCCGTGCACCACCAGGTACAGCACGTACGTAATACCCATCAGCACCAGCAACGTGGGCAGGAACACCCCGCTGATGTCCAGATCACCGATCATAAAGGCGCTCCATCGATACCTTGGGGAAACGGTTCATCGGTCTCGTTACCGATGAACTCCACGCCCGGCAACAGCGCCAGACGCAGACCAGCGAGGGCGTGCAGCAGGTGCAGGCGGGTTTCGCCGTCACCTTCCAGGCCTTGGCCATTGAGGGCGCGCCGGGTGCGATCCAGCGTCATCAGCAACGGCGCTGGCGCCGGCAAGCGTTCACCAGCCTTGAGACAGGCCTTGAAGTACTCACCGACCTCGGCCACCACCTGCCGCAGCAAGACGTTCGGTCCCCCTTGCACCCGTGGCGCGTACGCCAGCAAGTCCAGCAGGTTCAGCGCCACGCGCACTTCGCGCAGCGCCACGCCGGTGTCCTGACCGGTCATCGCCAGGCGCGGCAAATGCTGCATCAGCCGATCGAGCATCTGCACACCCAAGTGCCGGTGTTCAGCGAGGTTCGCCGGCTCGGTCATGCCGACAATGTCGCGCCAGCTGAAACGGGTCAGACGCTTGGCCGCCAGCTCCGAACCGAAGGGCCGCGCCACCAGGGTCCAGATAAAGGCAAACAACAAGCCCATGGGCCCGGCGAGGTTGGAGTTGGCGAAGCTCAAAAAGTCCGCGTCGTAGGCGCCCTGAATGCTGATAAACGACGAGGTGTTGACGATGGTCAGCAGCATGCCGAGGTAGAAGCGCGGCTGTACGGTCAGGGTGCCGACGCAGATAAACGGCACGGCGAACGCCAGCACCAGCATCGGAAAGTCATGCAGGTTTGGCAGGATCAAAAACAGGTAGAGGCTGGCGAACAGCACCGACATCGCGGTCCAGAAAAAGAATCGGTAAATCTGCGGTGCCGGGTCGTCCATCGCCGCAAAAAAGCTGCACGCCACTGCCGCCAGAATCACCGCGCTGCCACCGTCGGTCCAGCCAAGCAGAATCCACAGCACCGAGGCGACGATGATCGCCAGCACGGTCGATGCCGCCGAATAGAGCATCAGCCCACGGTCGAGAAAAGGTGTCAGCCGGCCCAGCCGCCAATGACGGTAGACCGCACGCCAGTTGTCCTGGCTGTCGCAGCGAATCGCTTCTTGCAGGCTGCGCAGGTCTTGCCACAAATCGATCCATTCGCCGAGGCGATACAGCGCGTTGGAAAACAGCAATTGCTTGCGATCATCCAGCGCTTCGGCACTMGGTTGCAGGGCTTCAAGTTGAGCGCGCAGGGCTTGCCAGTGCTCGACCGAAGCGTCTGTGCGGTCGAGCCACTCAACAGTCGCGGCCAGCAGCGGCGCGAACTTGTCCACAAGTTCAGGTGTGCGCCGCTGCAAGGCGTACAGCGCATCGTCCAGCGCATCCACCACCGGCAGCAGGTGAATCATCCGTCCGCGCAGTTCTTTGATGTTGCGCACGGTTTGCGGCCGCGCACCTTCGTGGGGTAACTGGCCGATCATCAACTCCAGGGAGTTGAACGTGGCGACCATCGAGGCGCGCAGGGTGCTGACTTCTTCGGGCTGCACATTGCGGGTCAGGAAGCGCTGGCTGTAGGTCACCGCCTCGCTGAACCACTTGCTCACCGCATCATCGAACACCGGCGCCAGTCGCCGGGGCCAGAACATACTGCCAACCACCGCTGCGCAGACGATGCCGAGGAAGATCTCTTCGGTCCGCGCTTCCGCCACATCCCATATCGCCAACGGGTTATCCACCACCGGCAGGGCGATCAGCGGCAAGGTGTAGCCGGCGAGCATCAGCGCGTAGTTATTGGCGGTGCGCAAATGCATCGACAGAAACAGCAGGGTGCCGGTCCACAGCGCGATGACCAGCACCAGCACATACGGGCTCTGGACGAACATCGGCACAAACAGCAACGCCGCTGCTGCCCCGGTCAAGGTGCCGATGGCGCGGTACAGGGCCTTGGAACTGGTCGGCCCGACGAACGGGCTGGAAACGATGTACACCGTGGCCATCGCCCAATACGGACGCGGCATTTGCATGAGCATGGCGATGTACAGCGCGATCATCGACGCGGCGAAGGTGCGCACGCCGTAAAACCAGTCGCGGGCCKGCGGTATACCGCTAAAAAATCCGTTCAAGAGGGGGTCACCGGTAACTGCTGCTCTGCCGTCTCGAATGCGCGAATCACCCGCAGCGCGGCTTCAAGATCCGCTGGATCGATGCCTTCAAGCACCACACGGCGCAAGCGCACCAACTCGGCTTCCACCGCTTGCACCAACTCACGGCCGGTCTCGGTCAGACTCAGGCACTTGGCGCGACGATCAAGAGGATCTTCAGTGCGGCAGACATACCCGGACTGGCACAACTGATCGAGCAAACGCACCAGCGACGGGCTCTCCATCCCCGCCGCCTGCGCCACCGTCACCTGCCGCACACCCTCGCCCAGCCGCCCGATCATCAACAACGGGACCGCGCAGGCTTCGGAAATGCCGTAGTTGACCAGCGTGGTCTGGCAGATTTTCCGCCAATGCCGCGCGGCCACCACCATGGTACTGCTGATGTTCATCTGAAGGGCGTCGAGGGTCGCGAGCAGGCTCGCTCCCACATGGATTGCGGGCAACCACAGGTTTTGCACTTGCCCTCAGGACCACCTTTCCAGCCCATCGCGCAATGACACGTACGCGGCGTTGATCAAGCGGTAGAAGTCTTTGTCATTGAGATCGCGAAGGGTGATCGAGGTGAGGGTTTCCAGCAGATCGGTGCCGATGCGCGGCGACAGGTCGAACTATAGGGGGGGCGTTTCGGTGTTCGCAACCGAGCGGACGAGCTTCGGAATTTTCTTCAGGCCTATTAGCCCATTCGTACGCCGAAAGCCTGGATAGCCTTGAGTGCAAAGGATTCAGGCATTCTGCGAACTGTCAGATTTTTTTACACCCCCCGCCCCTTCCTCAACAACACATCCAGCTGATCCACCACTTCCGCCCAGTCGGCATCGTCGAGGATGTCCTCGCGCAGGAAATCCGCCTGGCTCTTGGTCCAGAAAAACGCATCGGCCAGGTGCAACTCGGGTTTGAGCGGTGAGTGGGTGGCGATGAATTTGTCGATGCTTTCGGCGTCGTCGGGCAGGCCGAGTTGTTTGAACAGGTTGGGGAGGCTGTGGGTAGGTGATTCCATGGGAATTGGCTCCTGGGTTTTTAGAGGGTCGGGGGAGTGCTGCGCAGTCCATCGCGGGCAAGCCACGCTCCCACACACGGCGGTTCCTGTGGGAGCCTGGTGCCCGCGATGGCGGCGGTGCATTCACCGCCAATAATGGCTACTGACTCAGTTCGCACACCTCGGCATGAGGCACCATTTTCAGGTACTGGTCCATGCTCAAGTGCACGAGGTTGTTGTGGTTGCCGGCTTCGACGTAGATCTCTTTCTGACGGGTCAGCATCGGGTCGATGACCATGTCCAGGCCATAGGATTCGCCCAGGGCCGGAACAGCGCCGCGTTCACAGTCGTTGAACAGGTGGKCCAGGGTGCTTTCGCGGGTGACTTGCCATTCACCGCTGCCACGCACTTTGGTCAGGTCCAGATGTCGGCTGGCGGGCAACACGGCCATCAGGTAGTGGCCGTGATGGTCGTCGAGGATCACCGATTTCGCCACGCGCTCAGCGGGAATGCCCGCCACCCTGGCGGTTTCCAGGCTGCTGGCCGAATGCGGGTGAGAGACTACGTCGAATTCGCAGTGCGCCTCTTCCAGACTATAAGCAGGGCCACCGTGTGGCTCGCGGACGGATGACTCTCCTGGAGGGTCAAGTGAACACTCGCTGGTGGTATGTGGTTGCATTGTTGTTGGGTTTGAGCGGATCGGCTTTCGCGACAGATACGGTTGTGGTGGTCGTCCCCAACCCGCTCGGCGTCTGGCTGATGATGGTGGGTATTGCGCTGCTCGTGGCGGAGGTGGTGCTGCCCAATTACGGTGTGGTCGGGCTGGGCGGCATCACCATGTTCGTGATCGGCGCGGTGATGGTGAGCAATGCCGATGTCCCTGCGCCACTGATCATCGGTCTTGGACTGATCAGCGCCCTGCTGTTGATCGCCCTGCTGTTCCACGCGCTGAAAACCCGACCGCGCCATATTGTCAGTGGCGATGCCGGGCTGCTTGGCAGCGTCACGCAGGTGACTGCGTTGCAGGGTCACAATACGCATAAGGGCTGGGTGCATTTGCAAGGTGAACGCTGGCAGGTGCACTGCAAGACACCCTTGCATTCCGGGCAACGGGTGCGAGTGGTGGCACGCAAGGGAACGCTGCTGGAAGTGGCCGCGGCTGACGCGGCGCCGCAAGGAGAATGATCATGGGTCTGCAACTGGGTTTTGCCGCGCTGTTGGTGCTGCTGATTGCACTGGCAGRGTCGACCTTTCGCATCTTGCGCGAATACGAGCGTGGGGTGGTGTTCCAGCTTGGACGCTTCTGGCAGGTCAAGGGCCCGGGGCTGATCCTGTTGATTCCGGTGGTGCAGCAAATGGTTCGGGTCGATCTGCGGACCGTGGTGCTCGACGTACCGCCGCAAGACGTGATCACCCGCGACAACGTCTCGGTGAAGGTCAATGCCGTGTTGTACTTCCGTGTGCTTGACTCGCAGAAAGCGATCATCCAGGTCGAAGACTTCCTCATGGCCACCAGCCAACTGGCGCAAACCACTTTGCGGGCAGTGCTCGGTAAACATGAACTGGACGAATTACTGGCCGAGCGCGAACGCTTGAACTTCGACGTCCAGCAAGTGCTGGATGCCCAGACGGATGCCTGGGGAATCAAGGTCGCCAACGTCGAGATCAAGCACGTCGACCTTAACGAATCGATGATCCGCGCGATCGCCAAACAGGCCGAAGCCGAACGTGAACGGCGGGCGAAAGTGATCCACGCCGAAGGTGAGTTGCAGGCCTCGGAAAAACTCATGCAAGCCGCCGAAATGCTCGGTCGCCAGCCCGGCGCCATGCAGTTGCGTTACATGCAGACCCTGAGCTTGATTGCCGGCGACAAGAGTTCGACCATTGTCTTCCCGCTACCGATCGAATTGCTCAAGGGCATGGCGGATTTGTCGTCGAAGAGCTGAGCGAATGATGCTGAAGGAAAATGACGCTCCTCCCTGTAGCAGCTGCCGCAGGCTGCGTTCGGCCGTGCAGCGGTCGTAAACATTCCTTCAGGTAGACCGAGTGAATCGGATTACGAGCGCTGCGCACTCGAACGCAGCCTGCGGCAGCTGCTACAGGGGATAGGCGGCGAGCCTTGATTTCTCAAGCGTCTCGTAAGGCCCTCGCGCCCAACGCTCTACGCCCGCTATGAGCTGCGCCGAGGCTTCTTGTTGTTTGCCTTCGCTGTCGGCCACAAACGTTTCGGCCGGTTGTTTGGCGTGCTGACTCACGGCGCTGAACACTTGGGTTCGCTGCTCGGCATTCAGCGCAAAAAACCTGGCCAAACGCCCCTCCATGGCGCCCGGCAACTCACGATAGTTGACCGCCAGCCCGGCAAATTCGTGGCAATGTTCAGCGCCCAGTTGCAGCAGTTTGCCCAAGCGTCGAGCGATGAAGTCTTCTCGCCCCTCGAATGCGGCCCCATCGTCCAATGCGCTGGCGCCGATTAGCCCTGGCACCATGTGCAGGCCCGGGCGGCGCAGGTGGGAAACGGCGATTTCCAGCGGATCGCGGTAGACAAACAGCCAGGGCGTTTCAGGAAAGCACTCGCGCAACCGCTTCAGCTCACCGATGTTCCAGGCGTCCAGTTTGATCACCAGGCGTTGTTCCACACCTCGGCGCGGCTGGCCATAGGCCGAGAGCAAACCGCGAATCGCCGCGTCGCGTTCCGCAGGCGGCAGTGCGCTGCGCAGCAGGGTATCCAGTGGCGGTGGTTCGGAAATGACGATGTGGTTATCGAGTTGCGCCAACATCTGGCTGATCAGCGTCGAGCCACAGCGCGAGGCGTGAAAAATGAATGCGCTCGGCGCCAGCCCCGGGCTGATCGTCTGCCAATCACTCAGCACGCTCAGCGGCGTTTGACGGCGGAAGGCCTGGTTGAATGGCAGGCGCAGCGCCTCCTCCACCGCATCGCGGAAAAACGGCTGTCGCAACGGCTGATCACCAAACCAGCACCAATCGACCCACCACTCCCCGGCCTGCTGCCAGACCCGGATCGGCAACCAGCCGTCGAGGTTCAGGCGCTCCATTGTTCGTTCCATTGGCGACGGCCATTGCGCATCGCCGCACGCAGCTCTTCACGGGAAAACGCCAGGCCGCGCTCGGCAGCCAGCTTCAGGGTGGTGGCGATAAAGACTTCGCTGTCGGTCACGCCTTGCAAGATCCGGCAAAGCTGCGGATCGCTTTCCAGCAGCCGTCGAAACTGTGCCAGCGCTTGCGCTGCATGACCGACACCAGGCGCCGGCGTGGTTGAAACGCCCTCGACAATCGCCTGTTCCAACCAAGGGTTGGGCCTGCAATCGATCACCAGATGCACCCGCTCGCGGCGGTCGCGATTGTCGACGCTGTGGGGCCGCGACAAGTCGAGAAACCAGCATTCGCCGGCCTCCATCGGCATACGCAAACCGTCGAGCAGAAAGTCGACGTTCGGTGGGCTGAGCAACGGAATATGCAACCGCAGATCGGCCTCTGGCCCCTCAAGATCGTAGTCGCGGTGCTCGTGAATCCGACTACCGGGCCCCAGCTTCAGCAATCTTGCCGAGACGATGTCCAACGATAATTCCTGCAATGCACGCTGCCATCGACCATCGAGCAGCCACGGCGCTCGCAACACCGGTTTTCCATGGCCAGGGGATAACTCCGTCAGCGCGTCAACCGCGCTGATCAGCGCCACACCGCTCCAGTCGCCGCTGAAATAGTGGCTGTTGAAATGGCTATGCCAATCGCTGTCTTTGATTTGCGCCAATGCCTGCAACAGCAACGACAGAGACACCGTCACCGGCAGGCGGGAAAACGCCGGCCGAGTCATCGGTTCGCAAGCACCGCGGATTCGCCGAGCCAGGTCAGTAAGCGGTCGAGGCAGGCGTCCACCGACAGCACGCCGGTGTCGAGCACCAATGCCGCCGACGCAGGTGGCTCGTAAGGTGCGGAGATACCGGTGAAGCCCGGCAGTTCACCGCTGCGCGCACGGGCGTAATGACCTTTCGGATCACGCTGCTCGCACACGTTGAGCGAAGCACTGCACCAGACTTCGCGGTAGTCCTCACCCAAGCGCTGGGCGAAGACTTCTCGCAGTTCAACCAACGGCGCAATCATCGCCAAAATAACGATCTGCCCATTCTCCACCAGCAACGCTGCGACCTCGCTGGCGCGGCGAATGTTTTCCTGACGATCCTTGTCGGCAAACCCGAGGTCGCGATTGAGCCCGACCCGCAGTCCATCGCCATCGAGCACCAGGCTGTGCACGCCGCGTTCGAACAACGCGGCGTGCAGCGCCTGGGCCAGGGTCGACTTGCCTGCCGCCGGTAAACCGGTCAGCAGGATCGCCGCTCCGCGATGGCCCTGGCGCTCTTCGCGTTGCGCCCGGCTGATGCTGGCTGTGGGCGCCAGCAGATTACTTGGGCTGGACATGGGCTGGCGGCACGCTGATGTTGCCGGCGGCCCACGCATCCTCGCGGCTGGCCAGTGCGGTGGCGATCGACTGCACCTGGGTCGATTGCACCTGATCCGGCAACGGATCGAGCCCGGCGCTGGCGAAGATCTGCCCGTAAGCGTTACGCAAATCGGCGTACGACAGGTCGCGACGCAGGTCGGCTTGCAGGGTGTTCAGTTCGCCCTGGATCAGCTCCAGTTCGCCGATGCCCGCGGCCTGATGACGGTTACGCAACTGGCCAAGAATCTGCCCGTCGATGTTCGACAGCTGCTGGTTGGTCTCGAACTGGCGTAGCGCTTCGCGGTAGTTGGCGTTGGCCACGTAGAGCTGCGCCAGCACCGCGATCGACATTGCCTGACGGCGTGCCTTGGCCACTTCTTCACCGGCCTTGGCCACGTCGATGGCCGCCGGGGCGGAAATCACGTTGAACAGGTTCCAGGTGATTTTTACCCCGTAGTCGGCCCACTTGTCGTTGACCAGAAACGAGTTGCTGTCGTAATGCCCGCCAGCCGAGAGTTCCAGCCCCGGCAGCAGCCGCAGCATGGCTTTACGGGTTTCGGCGGTGCTGATGCGCGTCTGATAATCCTGCTCGCGCAGTTCCGGACGGCTGGCCAGGGCCTCTTGCTCAAGGCTGGCCATGCCGACCTTGAGCTCCGGAATCGGATAATCCTCCGGTGTCGCCAACGTCAACTCGGTGCCCATCGGCAGGTTGATCAGGGTCGCCAGTTCGGTTTTCGCCAGCGACAGTGCCCGCCGCTGTTCTTCAAGCTGGCGCGTGGCTTCGATCAACGAACGCTGATACCCCAAGGCCTGCACCGGGTCGCCGATGCGCTGCTCGCTCATGCTCTGGCTGTTGTTGCGCGCGGCATCGACCCGGGCCATCAGGCTGTCGATCTGCTTGAGCAGGCGTTCAGCAGCCACCGCTCGCCAATAAGCCGAGCGCACGTCCTGAACGATGGTGTTGATGACCTTGCGCCGGCGTTCCTGAACGATCAGCCGTTGATCGCCCTGCTGCTTGGCATTGATGTAGCTGACGCCGAAGTCGAGGACGTTCCAGACCATGGTCAGGTCGGCGACCCTGCGATCGCGGTCCTGGGAGGTCGAGGGTTCGAGGGACTGGGTGCCGGTGCGCACGCTCTGGCTGCTGGAGCCGCTGGTGTTGTTGCGCCCGACGTAACCGGCGTCCAGGGCCATGCGCGGCAGCATGTCGAAGCTGGCGAGGTCGAGTTGGCGCTTGGCCAACGCCTCTTCCATGATCTTCAACCGGCCTTCAAGGTTGTACTTCACGGCACGGGCCATGGCTTGATGCAGCGTCAGTGGGCCGCTAAGGGGCTCCTGATCCTTGTACATGCTCGCCAGATCGCTTCTGGCGCGCTGCTCGCTGACACTGCGTTCAATCGGCTCACTGGTTACCGCACATCCGCTGATTGCCAGCGCCAGCAAGCTGGCGCCGAATAGTTTCTGACTTTTCTTCATCCTTGGACCGCCCCTAGGTACCGCACAATTTCAGGTTTTTAATCAGGCCTGCATTTCGCTGATGCCGACCTGTTGCAACGCTGCAGCCAACGCCTGGACCTGCTGCTTCTCGGCGTTTTCAAGTTGTTGAAGTTGCTCGCCCAAGGTCAGTGCACCATAGCCACCGTGCAGGCCTTGAGCGGCATTGCCGCTGTGCTGGATCGACTTGTCGCCGAACGCATTGAACGAACTGTCGCCATTGCCCGACTCATGGCTGAACAGACTCGACAGCGTGCTGCTGCCAAACACCCCGCCATCACCCCCGCCAAAACCCAGGAAACCGTGAGCGGAACCATTCCCGCCGCTGTCGCTGCTGGTGAACACCTGAGCGATATAGCTGGGGCTCAGTGCGCCACGATTGATGAAAATATCCCCCAGTGGACGGATGCCATCGCCCAATACCCGCTGTTCGAACAGCGGCGCAAAGGTCAGCGGCGAGCCGAGATTACCGGTCGGCGGTGTGAAGACAATCGGCTGCAACGGCACGTTCGGAGGACTTTGCGGCAGTGCCGGGTCGCTGACCGAGACCACGACGGCCGGCACCGTGTTGATGGTGAAATTGTTGGAGATCGCGACACTGGCGCCCGCGTTCCCGGCGCGGTCGGTCACGTTGCGGGTGTCCAGCCCGATGAAATTGGTCGCATCGTTGATGTTGGCCGCCGGGGTCAGGGTGGCGGTCCAGGTCTTGCCGCCGTTGCTGCTGATCAGGTTGGTGAGGGTGCCATTGGCCACGCTGAGGTCGGACAAATCGAAATGCTTCACCGCCTCGCTGAAGCTGAAGGTCACTTGCGAGGTCTGGCCAACGCCCAGGTTCGGGTTGGCGACGACGATGGTCGCGGTGGGGCGATCACTGTCCAGGGCGTAGTTGTTGGAGATGGCCAGTCCCGTCCCGGCATTGCCCGCAGCGTCATTGACGTTACTGTTGTCGAGCACAATCAGGTTGGTCGCGTCGGTCACGTTCGCCGTCGGCGTGAACGTCGCGGTCCAGGTCTTGCCTCCGTCACTGCTGGCCAGGTTGGACAGCGTACCGTTGGTCACGCTCAGATCGGACAGGTCGAAACCGGTCACCGCTTCGCTGAAGGTGATGGTCACCCCCGAGGTCTGGCCGATGCCCAGCAGCGGTTTGGCAACGACGATGGTCCCGGTAGGCCGGTCGGCATCGAGCACGTAGTTATTGGACAGGCTTACGGTGCTGCCCGCGTTACCGGCGCTGTCCTGCACATTGGCGGTGTCGAGCACGATCTGGTTGGTGGCATCGTTGACCGCGGCGGTCGGCGTCAGGGTCGCCGTCCAGGTCTTGCCGCCGTCGCTGCTCAGCAAATTGGACAATGTGCCATTGGCCACGCTGAGGTCGGACAGATCGAAACCAGTGACCGTCTCACTGAAGGTGATGGTCACCTGTGAGGTCTGGCCAATGCCCAGCAGCGGATTGGCCACCACAATGCTTGCCGTTGGACGTTGCGTGTCGATGGCGTAGTTGTTCGAGTCGGTGGTGCCCACACCAACGTTGCCAGAGGCGTTCTGCACCCCCGTGTTGTCCAGGGTGATCAGGTTGGTGGTGTCGGTGATATTCGCGGCCGGGGTGAATGTGGCCGTCCAGGTAATACCGCCATCGCTTGAACTGACCGCGCTCAACGTACCGTTGGCAATCGTCAGGTCGGCGTTGGTGAAGCCGGTGACCGCCTCGGAGAAGGTGATGGTCACCAGTGACGTTTCACCGATATTCAAGGCGTTGTCRGCCACCACGATGGTCGCGGTCGGCCGCTGGGTATCGATGGTGAAGTTGCCCGAGTCGGTGGTGCCGCTGCCCGCATTACCGGCCAAGTCAGCCACGCCGGTGTTGGCCAGGGTAATCAGGTTGGTCRTGTCTTTTATGCCGGTGGTCGGGGTGAAGGTGGCGGTCCAGGTGATGCCGCCGTCGCTGCTGCTGACGTTGGTCAGGGTGCCGTTGGGCACGCTCAGGTCGCTGTTGTCGAACCCCGTCACCGCTTCGCTGAAGGTGATGGTCACCAACGACGTTTCACCAGCCGTGAGAGTACCGTCAGCTACAACGATGGTCGCGGTCGGGCGCACGGTGTCGATCACGTAGTTGTTCGAGTCGGTGGTCCCGCTACCGGCGTTGCCGGCCAGRTCGGCGATCCCGGTGTTGTCCAGGGTGATCAGGTTGGTCGCGTCGGTGGTGCTGGCGCTCGGGGTAAAGGTCGCGGTCCAGGTGATCCCGCCATCGCTGCTGCTCACCGCACTCAGCGTACCGTTGGCAATCGTCAGGTCGGCGTTGGTGAAGCCGGTCACCGCCTCGGAGAAGGTGATGGTCACCAACGAGGTGTCACCGATTTTCAAGGCATTGTCCGCGACCACGATGGTCGCCGTCGGACGCTGGGTATCGATCGCGTAGTTGTTGGAATCGGTGGTGCCGCTGCCAACGTTACCAGAGCCATTCTGCACACCGGTATTGTCCAGGGTGATCAGATTGGTGGTGTCAGTGATGCTCGCGGTCGGGGTAAAGGTCGCGGTCCAGGTGATGCCGCCATCGCTGCTGCTGACGGCGCTCAGCGTGCCGTTGGCAATCGTCAGGTCGGCGTTGGTGAAGCCGGTCACCGCCTCGCTGAAGGTGATGGTCACCAGTGACGTTTCACCGATATTCAAGGCGTTGTCCGCGACCACGATGGTCGCCGTCGGACGCACGGTGTCGATGGTGAAGTTGGCGGAATCGGTGGTGCCGCTACCGGCGTTACCGGCCAGGTCGGCCACGCCGGTGTTGGCCAAGGTAATCAGGTTGGTGGTGTCTTTTATGCCGGCAGTCGGGGTGAAGGTGGCGGTCCAGGTGATCCCGCCATCACTGGAACTGACGCTGGTCAGGGTGCCGTTGGGCACGCTGAGGTCACTGTTGTCGAAACCGGTCACTGCCTCGGAGAAGGTGATGGTCACCAGCGACGTCTGCCCGGCTGCCAGCGTTGGCGAGGCGACCACGATGGTCGCGGTCGGGCGCTGACTATCGATCGCGTAAGTATTGGAATCGGTGGTCGCGGCACCGGCATTACCGGCCAGGTCGGCAATCCCGGTGTTGTCCAGGGTGATCACGTTGCCGCTGTGGGTGACGCCGTTCACCGGCGTCAGCGTGGCGGTCCAGGTGATACCGCCATCACTGCTGCTCACCGC
>NZ_JBFTLU010000170.1:0-8654 GCF_056396605.1 Pseudomonas sp. 05T35 | reverse complement strand
AGCCCGAACCTTGTGCGAAAGAAAGCCGCTATACGAAGGCTTTACGGGCGTGCCGATGATCGATATGCCGTGCTTATTAATTTATGATTCGCTCCCTCTTTTTCGCTGACCGGGCCACGCCATGAACTCCCCCACGACTGTTATTCGCCAGGTCACGCCGGCTGATCTGGATCGCTGTTTCGCCATCGAAATCGAAGCGTATGAAGGTGATGAAGCGGCCACACGCGAGAAAATCGCCACGCGCATCGCCACCTGGCCGCAAGGTTTTATCGTGGCCGAGGTCGACGGTGTCGTTGCCGGGTTTATCAATTCGGGGGCGGCGTATCAGGTGGAAATGGCGGATGAGGCTTTCAAGGAGATGATCGGCCATGACCCGGATGGCCCGCAGGTGGTGATCATGTCGGTGGTGGTGCACCCGGATTTCCAAGGGCTGGGGCTGGCGAAGCGTTTGATGAGCGAGTTCATTGTCCGCATGCGGGATTTGGGCAAAGTCCGTATCAACCTGATGTGCAAGGAACGGCACATACCGCTGTATGCCGGGTTTGGCTTTGTCTACCTCAACGTGTCCGCGTCCGATCACGGCGGCATGGCCTGGCATGAAATGGCGCTGGATCTGTAACCCACAACGTTCTGTCAGGACAGTGGAGATCCAATGTGGGAGCGAGCCTGCTCGCGATAGGGGACTGACAGTCGGCATCTACATTGAATGTGAGGGACTCATCGCGAGCAGGCTCGCTCCCACATGAGGGTGTCGTCGTATCAGGACGGTCAGTAGAGACTGTCGAGTACCCGAGCAGGCGCTTCCCGATCGTACGCCTCGGCATTGAACTGGCCGTCATTCAGGCGCTTGTGAAAGGCGCCTGCGGTGGGCAGGGCCGAGCGGTCCAGGTACTTTTCCGGGTTCCACAAATCCGAACGCGTCAATCGCTTCAAGTTGTTCGATAGTCGTCAGCATTGTTTAGCTCACCATGACAGGTCGCCGGCTGTTCAGAACGCCAGGGCCATGCGCCGCTCATAACCGATCCGGCCTTTGTAGGCGTTGCCGCTGTCGACCCAGCCGTGCTTGAGGTAGAGCCCGAGCGCTGATTCGTTGTGTGCATCCACCGACAGCTCCAGCCCCTTGATCTCTGGCCAGGCCTGGCGCGCCGCGAGTGGCAGGGCCTGCAGGAGTGCGCTGCCATAACCCTTGCCCTGGTGGCGGTGATCGACCTGTAGCGCGTGCAGGGTCGCGGTGTCTTCATGGGCCCAGTGCGGCAGGAACGGCGGACGCTTGAGCAGCAGGAACGCTACCGGAATCTCATCGACGAGCAGGGCAAAGCCCTTGATACCGTCGCGCGGTGCTGACAACAAGGTGTGCAGGGCCATGTCGATATCGCCGGAGAATTGCTTCTGCCGGTCAGGGATCTCAATGGCTTCCAGTTGCTGGCATTGAACGGGTGTCAGCTGTTCGTAGGGAACGAGTTGGGTCGTCACTGGCGGTGTCCGTGGTCCGACAAAGGTGAACTGCGGATTTTAGCCAGTTTGTCTCTTCGACATTTATTTTATTTGAGCGGTCGATTTGGTGTGTTGCCAGACGACTAGGGGTGTCCTCACACAAAAGTTCACGATGTTCAGACGCTGATCGAGTGGCAGCCCTGATCGTCGGGATTTTCGCCAGATGCTCAATCTGCAGCCATAGTTGATCAGCCTGATGACGGAGAGTCTTATGAAATACCTATGCTTGGTCTACAGCGACGAACGGCTCCTGCATACCTCGCCCGACAGCCCTCATGATGCCGAGTGCATGGCCTACGCCGAGTCGGTTCAGGGCAGCGGCCGGATGCTCGCCGCCGAGGCGCTGGAATCCGTTCAGACCGCCACCACGGTGCGTATGCGCGGTGGCAAGTTGTCGATCACCGATGGCCCGTTTGCCGAAACCAAGGAGCAACTGGCCGGTTTCTACCTGATCGATGCGAAGGACCTGAACGAGGCCATTCAGGTCGCCGGTAATATCCCTGCCGCCCGGGTCGGCAGCGTTGAAGTACGGCCCGTCCGTGAGTTGAACCTAGGGTGATCACAGGCATGGCAAACTGATGTCGGGCGAGTCGGTCAAGGCGCTGGTCGAGGCGGTTTATCGCAACGAGTCGCGGCGCATCCTCGCCACGCTGATTCGCTTGCTGGGGGATTTCGACCTTGCCGAAGAGGCTTTGCATGAAGCCTTCTTTGTCGCGGTCGAACGCTGGCAGCGCGATGGCGTGCCCGATAATCCGCGTGCCTGGCTGGTGTCGACCGGGCGTTTCAAGGCCATTGACGGTTTGCGTCGTCGGGTGCGATTTGCCGCCTCCCAAGCGGCGTTGGTGGCACAGCTGGAAGCACTCGAAGAGACCGAGTGGAGTACTGAAGATGTGGAAGACGATCGCTTGCGACTGATCTTCACCTGCTGCCACCCGGCCCTGGCGGCGGATGCGCAGGTGCCGTTGACGCTGCGCGAAGTCTGCGACCTGACCACTGAGGAAATCGCCCGGGCCTTTCTCGTTGCACCGTCCACCATTGCCCAGCGCATCGTGCGCGCCAAGAGCAAAATCCGCGACGCGAAAATCCCCTATCAAGTACCTTCCATGACCGAGTTACCCGAGCGCCTCGATAGCGTGTTGCGGGTGATTTACCTGGTGTTCAACGAAGGCTATTCGGCGTCGGTCGGTAGCGAGCTGACTCGCGAAGACCTGACCCGCGAAGCGATCCGGCTTGGCCGCTTGCTGATGGAGCTGTTGCCGGAGGCCGAAGTGATGGGGCTGTTGGCGCTGATGCTGCTCAATGAGTCGCGACGCCCGGCCAGAACCTCGGCGTCGGGTGAGTTGGTCGTGCTCGATGAGCAGGATCGTTCACTGTGGAATACCCGGATGATTGCCGAAGGCTGTGCCTTGATCGAACGCGCGTTGAGCACGCGTGGTTTCGGACCTTATTGCCTGCAAGCCGCGATCTCGGCGGTGCATGCCGAAGCCGCGACGGCCGAGCTAACGGACTGGCCGCAGATTGTCGGGCTGTATGACGTGTTGCTGCGGGTGCAACCTTCGCCGGTGATTGAACTCAATCGCGCGGCGGCGCTGTCCCGGCGCGATGGGCCGCTGGCGGGGTTGACGCTGGTCGATGGGATTCTGCAGCGAGGCGAGCTGCTTGACTATCACCTGGCCCATTCGGCGCGCGCCGAGTTCTGTCGGCAGTTGGGACGGGTTGAAGAGGCGAGGGCGGCTTATTTGCGCGCCCTTGAACTGACCCGGCAAGAGCCGGAGCGACGGTTTATCGAGCGGCGGTTGAGTGAACTCAATTGATGGTCGCACCGCATACCTCATCCGTATCTGTATCCGACCCCCGCATTCCGCATTCCGCATCCCGCATCCACATCTCGCATCCATATCCCGTATCCGTAGCAGCTGCCGAGCCTGCGAGGCTGCGTTCGGCCGCGAAGCGGTCGTGAAATCAGGCAACGCGCTTTTCCAGGCAAACCGCGTGCACAGGATTTGCGAGGACTTCGTCCTCGAACGCAGCCTCGCAGGCTCGGCAGCTGCTACGGATGCGGGATATGGATGCGAGATGTGGATGCGAGATGCGAGATGCGAGATGCACCATGTATCACTCCAGCATCTTCGCCAGCAACCAGCTCCCCGCCGGCCCAGGCGGATGCAGCCGTGACCAGAGCGCATCGACCGCCACCGGTTTCGGCCAGCCGCGAACCTTTAGCTCCTGCAACGAGCCCGCACCAAAACGCTCGACCAGCCAGCGCGGCAAAGGCGCCCAACCAAAACCGCCTTGGGCCATTTCCAGCAGCATCAGGTAACTGGGCGCCGACCAGACCCGGCCTTGGGCGCGGGTTTCGTAGGGGTTGATGATGGTCGCCAGGCGCAATTCACGGTGTTGCTGCAACGTTTCCTTATCGACCTTTTGCAGCGCCGCCAGCGGATGTTCGGTCGACACGAACAAGGCAATTTCCGTGCGMTCGTCGACCGTCGCGCTGTTCAGGTCGGCCGGGTAGTCGGACTGCATTTCGGCGAAGGCAATATGTGCGCGCCCGCGTTGCACCAGGGCGATCAAATCGTCGCACTCGGCAATCAGGCATTCGAGTTCCAGGTCCGGGTAGCGCTGTTCGAATTCACTCAATGCCGCTTCAAAACGATCGGACTGGTAGGTGTCGGAAATCGCCACCGTCAGCTTAGCCTCAACGCCTTGGGACAGTTGCGCGGCGGTCATTTCCAGGCGGCTGGTGGCGGTCAGAATGTCTTCGGCGCGTTGCAGCATGACATGCCCGGCGGAGGTCAGGCTGGGCTTGCGGCTGCTGCGATCGAAGAGTGTCACGTTCAGGTCGATTTCCAGGCTGGCGACGGCCGCGCTGATGGTCGACTGGCTCTTGCCGAGTTTGCGCGCCGCTGCAGAAAACGAGCCTTGGGTCGCTGCCTGGACGAACGCCAGCAGCACTTCATGTGAGGCCATGAACTATCGCCTTGATCGATGGTTACTGGTTATGAAGTATCGGTGTGGTGATGGATGATGGCAACCACATTCACCCAGGGAGCTTGATGATGAGCACCAACAAATCCTTTACCGAACGTGTTTTTCAGGCCATTGGTTTCGAGCTGCTGGCGGTCATGTTGTGTAYACCGTTGCTGGCGTGGCTGATGGACAAGCCGATGGTCGAGATGGGGGCGGTGACCATTGCCATCGGTCTGATCGCCTTGGCCTGGAACGTGTTGTTCAACGGCCTGTTCGACCGTCTGCTCAAGCACCTGGCGCTTGTCCCCTGTGCCGCAACCCGAGTCGTGCACGCCTTGCTGTTCGAAGGGGGGCTGGTGGCGGTCAGTGTGCCGCTGATTGCCTGGTGGCTGAACGTCAGCCTGTTGCAGGCGTTGATTCTGGACATCGGGGTGTTGCTGTTTTTCCTGCCGTACACCTACGTCTACCACTGGGTTTATGACGTGGTGCGTGAGCGGGTGCTGATGCGCCAGTCTTGTGAGGGATAAAAGCCGTATCGTCCGAACGCGAGCCAAGCCTTCGGACGATCTTTTAATCCCGATTACAAAAACATCCCACCCGAAGCTTCGACCCGCTGCCCATTGATCCACTGACTGCCCGGCGTCAGCAGCAGGGCAATGGCCGCACCAATATCATCGGGTTGGCCGGCGCGACCCAGTGCCGTATTGCTGGCCACCAGTTGATTGATGTCCGCGTTATCGCGCACCGAACCGCCGCCGAAGTCGGTTTCGATGGCGCCCGGTGCCAGGATATTCACCGTAATGTTGCGCGCGCCAAGTTCCTTGGCCTGGTAGCGCGTCAGCACTTCCATCGCCCCTTTCATCGCTGCATAGGCGCCGTAACCCGGCAGGCTGAATCGGGTCAGACCGCTGGAAATATTGATGATCCGGCCACCGTCATTCAGCAGCGGCAGCAGGTTCTGTGTAAGGAAAAACGGTCCCTTCAGGTGAATGTTCATGAGCAGATCGAACTGCTCGACGGTAGTGTCGGCGAAGTTCGCGTGCACGCCGACCCCGGCGTTGYTGATCAGAAAGTCGAAGTGCTGGCGATCGAAGTGATTTTTCAGGACCTTCCCGACCTCTGTGGTGAAGGCACCGAAACCTTCACTCCGGCCGACGTCGAGTTGCAGCATCGCAGCGCGACCGCCAAGGCTTTCGATCTGCGCGACCAGCGCCTGGGCTTCATCGGCGCGGCTGTTGTAGGTGCCGATAATGTCGATGCCCTGAGTCACCAGATGCAGGGCGGTGCTTTTGCCGAGGCCACGGCTGGCGCCGGTGATTAATGCGATTTTGCGGTTCATGGGAGGTTCTCCAGAGCAGTGAGTGACGATGGGAGAAAGTTTATTTATCCGCCTTGTGGTGATAAACAGGCTGTAATCGGAATCACTGGTCGGAATTGCCGAACAATAGAGAGTTGGCCCCATGAATAAACTGGAACTGTTGCGCACCTTCGTCCGGGTCAGCGAAATGTCGAGTTTCACCCTCGCGGGCGAAAGCCTCGGCTTGCCCCGTTCCACCGTTTCCGAACACGTCCAGGCCCTGGAAACCCTGCTTGGTACACGCCTGCTGCAACGCACCACGCGCAAGGTTCAGGCGACTCAGGACGGGCTGGTGTTGTACGAGCGCAGCAAGGACTTGCTGTCGCACATGGATGAAATCGAAGGGCTGTTTCGCCAGGACGAAGCCTCGCTGACCGGGCGGATTCGCATCGACATGCCGAACATTCTGGCCCGTCGGGTGGTGATGCCGCGCCTGCCCGAATTCATGGCCCGGCACCCTCATCTGGAACTGGAAATCAGCAGCACCGACCGCCGGGTCGATTTGCTCAGCGAAGGGTTTGATTGCGTGCTGCGGGTCGGTGCGCAACCGGATCAATCGGTGGTCGCTCGTCACCTGTGCGACTTTGCCATGGTCAACTGCGCCAGTCCTGCCTATCTGCAGCGCTATGGCGTGCCGCAGCGGCTCGAAGACCTGGCGCAGCATCGGCTGGTCCATTACGTCGGCGTACTGGGCGCGCGCTCGGAAGGTTTTGTGTACGAGGAGGAGGGCAAGCTGCATCGAATGCCGATGGCCGGCAGTGTGACGGTCAATAATACCGACGCTTACGAGTCTGCGTGTCTGGGTGGTTTCGGGTTGATCCAGGCGCCGCTGATGGGGATGCAGGCGTACCTGCTCAGCGGTGAACTGGTGGCGGTCTTGCCGCAGTTCAACGCACCGTCGATGGAGGTTTCGCTGCTCTATGCCCGGCAACGGCATTTGCCATTGCGCGTGCGGGCATTCATGGACTGGCTGGGGCAGGTGATCCAGCCCTTGGCCTGAAGAACGACAAATCCATTGTGGGAGCGAGCCTGCTCGCGAGGGCGGCAGAACAGTCGACATAGATGTCGGATGTTATGGCCTCATCGCGAGCAGGCTCGCTCCCACAAGGGAGGATGCGTCAGATGTGGAAGTAACCCACGCAGGAGTCGAACGGCAGGCGCTTGAGCTCGATCTTGTTCAGGTCGAACACTTCGCGCAGGGCTTTGGTTTCGCCCGGGAAATTGCGGTAGGCAACTTCGTCCAATACCACGATGGCGCCTTTTGGCATGTACGGCAGGAAGGTTTCCAGCGCGACTTTGGTCGACTCATACAGGTCGGTGTCGAGGATCAGCATTGCCACGACCAGGTCGGGACGGGTCTTGACCCACTCCGGCGCGGTCTTGCAGATATCGCCCTTGACCAGCTCGCAACGCGGGATGCGGTTGACCGGACGCAGCAGGTCGTTGGCGTCGATCATGTCCTGGATCAGCGACTGGTCGGTGTCGGAGAACATGCTCTCGTTGACGTCGGCCGGGTCTTCGTCCTTGTTGATGCTCTGGAAGCCTTCGAAGGTGTCGAAGCCAACGATCGAACGGTTGATCGCGTAGGGTTCCAGGATCATCGACAGGTGCATGTAAAGCATCAGCGAGTTGCCCTTGTACACGCCGCACTCGATGATCGCGCCAGGGATTTCGGCGACCTTCTTGAACAGCTCCATGCGCGACAGCGCAGCGGTCACGCCGATGCGGTTGGCGAACACGTAAGGGGCATCGGCCACGTACTCGGCGTCGACCCGCTTGAGGACGCCAGCGCGGGTTTCGTTGTATTGGGCCTCGGCAGGCGTAATGCGACGCTTGGTCATGATTGGATTCCTTGGAAATTCGAGAAGTCGTGGGCGTGGAAATAGTCTTTGAAGCCGGCGCCGACATCCGGGCATGCGCTGTCGACGTTAATCGCGCCGCGCTTGTGCTTCAGGTCGTCGAGGTGCATCAGGCGGAAATCCACACTGAAGCGGGTTTGTTCGGTGTAATTGGGAACCGTGCCGTGCAGGTGTGAACCCGAGAAAATCAGCATGTCGGCGGTGTTGCCGGCAATGCGGATCTCGGACGCTGCGTCGATGTCCTCGGTCGGCACCGGGTGCTGACGGGCTTCTTCCTTGACGTTGTCCTTGGCGCGCTGGCGTTGCACGCCGATCCAGTCGGAGAGGCTCCACTGCGCCGAGGTGTTTTTCACCGGCTTATCGAAGTACGCCGGGTTGATCATCATGGTCTGGTCCGGCTGGATCGTATAGACCGGCATCCAGGTGTTGATCTGGCAGTCGACGCCGCCGTACCAGGTGTCGCGATGGGGTTTGTAGGCGTAGCTGACGCCGGCGTGCAGGTAATCGTAGTTGGGCACAACGCGAATCCGCGGCACGTCGAAGATGAACTCTTCGGGGGCCGCACCGATTTCTTCGGTGAAACCACGGATCAACTCTTTGGCCCGCAGGCTATTGGTGAACTGGCCTTTGAGCCGGGTCACCAGCACCACGAACTCTTCCACCGGCATCAGGCGGTGCAGGGCCTGGTGGTCAGTCTCGCCGTCAAATGCGGCGGTGATGCTTTCCTGGGCAAAGGCACAGAGTTCCTTTGCTGCAGTGAGCTGGGTGTTCAGGAAGATATCGCCAGCGTAGATGGCGCTTTTGAAGTCAGCTTTCTTCTGAAGCTGATTGATGTACAGATTCACGGTTCCCCCTCCTGAATGCATCGGGTCTCTTAAGAGTCGGCACCAAGGTAACAAACTGAAGCCCGATCCTGCGGGTGCTGAACCAATTAGTGCTTAATCCACTGATTTTGCGACGAAATGCCTGTCGAG
>NZ_JBFTLU010000169.1:0-8671 GCF_056396605.1 Pseudomonas sp. 05T35 | reverse complement strand
ATCTGGTTCGGCAGTGTGATTGCACTGGGGGCAGTGGCGAGCTTGTTCCGGCTGATGATGCATATGGCCGGAATGACCACTCATTGATGACTGGTTTCATACGATAAAGGCCCGGCGCGATCTTTCGCGCCGGGCCTTTTTTTACCAATGGCCTAAGGCTCGCGATCAGCAAGCTCTTCGAGCAAGTCTGCCGAAGGCACGAAGAACAAGCCTCCGGTGACCGCCGTGCTGAAATCAAGCAACCGGTCATAGTTGCCCGCGGGTCTGCCGACAAACATATTCTCGAGCATCAGCTCGATCGGTTCTGGCGAGCGCGCATAGCCGATGAAGTACGTACCGAACTCGCCTGCACCTGGCCGGCCGAACGGCATGTTATCGCGCAGAATTTTCACTTCCTGTCCGTCCTTGGTGATGGTCGTCAAGGAACTGTGCGAACAGCTCGGTTTGACCGAATCATCGAGTTCGATATCGGAGAGTTTTGTGCGTCCGATAATGCGCTCCTGAGCCTCGACGGATAACTCGTTCCACGCGCTCATCTTGTGCAGGTATTTCTGTACCAGCACATAGCTGCCACCGGCAAATGAGGGGTCTTCATCACCAATGATCGTGAAGTCGACAGCATGGCGACCGACCGGGTTTTCGGTGCCGTCGACAAAACCGACCATGCTGCGCATGTCGAAATAACGGAAACCCTGAACTTCATCAACGACCGAGATCGCATCGCCAAGCGCTGAGAGCAATTGCGTCGCCAATTCGAAACAGAGGTCCATCTGATCCGCACGAATGTGCAGCAAAATGTCGCCCGGCGTTGCGACGGCTCGACGTCCCTCTACACCGAACTCGCGGAATGGATGCAAAGAGGCGGGGCGCGGGTTGCCGAACAAGGTATCCCAGGCACTGGAACCAATGCCGCAGACACACGACAAATTGCCTGAGGGAACACGCTTGCCGACCGATCGCGTGAGGGCCGCGACGTCTGCGCACCAGGCCCGCACTTTAGCGGCCGATTCATTCCCAGGCGCTAGTGTGGCGACGATGAAAATCGCGCTGCTGGTAATGGGGCTACAGACGGATTGAGGTTCAGGCGTTTGATTATCCATTGGCATCAGTTTTGTCATTGATAATTCCACAAGCGGCGGAACAGAAGTGAAGGACAGTAGCAGGTAATGGTTTCAAAGCAGCAATCGAGACAGACGTGCAAACCCAGCGGCGTACCTGCTGATCGTGGCTTTCGTAGAAAACATTACTCTAAGCGTAACGGTTCGCCGTTCATCTTGATTGATACAGTCATCCAATAGCTCCTAAGGTAGCTCCACGTAAGCGAACCCGTGGAGTGAGCATGACAACAACAATATCCCCCGACTCGCGCTGGACGCGGCGGCGCAGTGAAAAACAGCGCCGCCTGGAGCAGGTGCGGGGTCTCGCCGATGGCGTGGTGTTGCCCACCGACAAGATCGTTGCGGCGCTGGAGGCTTTGATCCTGCCTGGTGACCGCGTGGTACTGGAGGGCAACAATCAGAAGCAGGCGGACTTTTTATCCCGTTCCCTGGCCAAGGCCGATCCGGCCAAGCTGCATGACCTGCATATGATCATGCCCAGCGTCGGCCGCTCCGAGCACCTGGACCTGTTCGAACGAGGCATTGCGCGCAAGCTCGATTTCTCCTTCGCCGGCACCCAGAGTTTGCGCATCAGCCAGTTGCTTGAAGATGGTCTGCTGGAAATCGGCGCGATCCACACCTACATCGAACTCTACGCCCGACTGGTGGTGGACCTGATTCCCAACGTGGTGCTCTCGGCCGGTTTCATGGCCGACCGTGCCGGCAATATCTACACCGGGCCGAGCACCGAGGACACTCCGGCGCTGATCGAGCCGGCGGCCTTCAGCGACGGCATTGTGATCGTCCAGGTCAACCAGTTGGTGGACGACGTCAGCGAGTTGCCCCGCGTGGACATTCCCGCGTCCTGGGTGGATTTCGTGGTGGTGGCCGACAAACCGTTCTACATCGAACCGCTGTTCACCCGCGACCCTCGGCACATCAAGCCTGTGCATGTGCTGATGGCGATGATGGCGATCCGTGGGATCTACGAAAAGCACAACGTTCAGTCGCTCAACCACGGCATCGGTTTCAACACTGCCGCCATCGAATTGATCTTGCCGACCTACGGCGAATCGCTTGGGCTCAAGGGCAAGATCTGCCGCAACTGGACCCTCAATCCGCACCCGACGCTGATTCCGGCCATCGAAAGTGGCTGGGTCGAAAGCGTGCATTGCTTCGGCACCGAACTGGGGATGGAGAACTACATCGCCGCACGCCCGGATGTGTTTTTCACCGGCCGCGACGGTTCCCTGCGTTCCAATCGAATGTTCTGCCAACTGGCCGGGCAGTACGCGGTGGACCTGTTTATTGGCGCAACCTTGCAGGTGGACGGCGACGGCCATTCTTCTACCGTGACCCGTGGACGCCTGGCCGGTTTCGGCGGCGCGCCGAACATGGGCCACGACCCGCGTGGCCGCCGCCACGGCACTCCGGCCTGGCTCGACATGCGTCATGACGATGCCCCCGAAGCGATGCTCGAACGTGGCAAGAAGCTGGTAGTGCAAATGGTCGAGACCTTCCAGGAGGGCGGCAAACCGACCTTCGTTGAAACCCTCGATGCGGTTGAAGTGGCGAAGAAAAGCGGCATGCCGCTGGCCCCGATCATGATCTACGGCGACGACGTCACTCATTTGCTCACCGAAGAAGGCATCGCCTATTTGTACAAGGCGCGCTCCCTGGAAGAACGCCAGGCAATGATCGCGGCCGTGGCCGGGGTCACTGCCATCGGCCTGCGACACAACCCCAAAGACACTGCGCGCATGCGTCGCGAAGGGTTGATCGCCTTGCCCGAAGACCTCGGCATCCGCCGCACCGACGCCACCCGTGAACTGCTGGCGGCGAAAAGCGTCGCCGATCTGGTGGAGTGGTCGGGTGGCTTGTACAACCCGCCCGCCAAATTCAGGAGCTGGTAATGCACGCACTTAATCTGCAACCCAAGCGCCTGACCCTGGCCGAACGGCTGGCGGACCTGGCGGTAGACGCGCTGATCGACGAAGCCGACCTGTCACCCAAACCGGCGCTGGTCGATCGTCGCGGCAACGGTGCCCACAGCGATTTGCACCTGGGGCTGATGCACGCTTCGGCACTGTCGCTGTGGCCGGCCTTCAAGGACATGGCGCAAGCAGCTATCACGTTTGGCGAAGTCGGCCTGCCGCTGCGCGAGGCCCTTGGGCAAATCGGTCGCGACGGCGAACAAACGATGCTGGCCACCACCGATGGCGTGAACACCCATCGCGGAGCGATCTGGGCTTTGGGCCTGTTGGTCGCAGCCGCTGCGCTGGAGCCTGAATCCAGTGGCGCCAGCGCGGTCACTGTGCGCGCCGCACGTCTGGCCTTACTCGAAGATCGCCATGCGCCACGGCCGTTCAGCCACGGCGCTCAAGTAGCACAACGTTACGGGGCGCGAGGCGCTCGGGAAGAGGCACAACTAGGCTTTCCGGCCGTGATGCAATTCGGCTTGCCGCAACTCCAACGTAGCCGCGCCAATGGCAGCGGCGAACAGAACGCCCGGCTCGATGCCTTGCTGGCGATCATGAGCACGCTCGCCGATACCTGCGTGCTTTACCGCGCAGGCGAGCAGGGGTTGCAAACGATGCAACTCGGCGCCCGCTCGGTGCTGGAGGCGGGCGGCAGTGCCAGCCTGGCCGGTCGGCGCCGGTTGCATGAGCTGGACCAACAATTAATTGCGTTGAATGCCTCGCCGGGCGGCGCTGCGGATTTGCTCGCAGCCTGTCTGTTTATCGACCGTATCTCATCTTGCGACGGCGTCATCCAGGGAGCTTTCTGATGGAAACCTTATCCTTTGAATTCCCCGCCGGGCAGCCGGCGCGGGGCAGGGCGCTGGTCGGCTGTGTCGGCTCGGGCGATCTCGAAGTACTGCTCGAACCGGGACAGGCCGGCACGCTGACGATCCAGGTGCAGACCTCGGTCAATGGCAGCCAACAGCGCTGGCAGCATTTGTTCGCACGGATGTTTGACGGCCAGACACCGCCAGCGATGACCATCGATATTCATGATTTCGGGGCCACGCCAGGCGTGGTGCGCTTGCGTCTGGAACAAGGCTTCGAGGAGATCGGCCATGAGTGATAGCGCAGCGCTGCTCAACAAACACAGCTTCGTCGAACTCGGTGCCCGGCAACGCGCCAAGGCCTTGCTYGACGCCGGGACCTTCCGTGAATTGCTTGACCCGTTCCAGCGCGTCATGTCGCCATGGCTGTCGCGCCAGGGCGTGGTACCGCAAGCCGATGACGGTGTGGTCATCGCCAAGGGCAGCATTGGCGGTTTGCCGGTGGTGATCGCCGCCATCGAAGGCGCCTTTCAGGGCGGCAGCCTAGGTGAAGTCGGCGGGGCGAAAATTGCCGGCGCGCTGGAACTGGCAGCCGAGGACAACCGCAAGGGCATCGCCACCCGCGCCGTGCTGTTGCTGGAAACCGGTGGAGTGCGTTTGCAGGAAGCCAACCTCGGGCTGGCGGCGATTGCCGATATTCACGCGGCGATTGTCGATTTGCGCCAGTACCAGCCGGTGATCGGTGTGGTGGCCGGCAGCGTCGGTTGTTTTGGCGGCATGTCGATTGCCGCCGGGTTGTGCAGTTATCTACTGGTCACTCAGGAAGCGCGACTTGGCCTTAATGGTCCGCAGGTGATCGAACAGGAAGCCGGGATCGAGGAATACGACTCGCGCGACCGTCCGTTCATCTGGAGCCTGTCCGGCGGCGAGCAACGGTTTGCCAGTGGGCTGGTGGATCGGTATGTCGCCGATGACGTGACGCAGATTCAGCAACAGGTCAGCGAGTTGTTGCTGCTAGGGCTGCCCGCTGAACAGCGCAGTCGTCAGGCGGATCGGTTCCTGCAACGCCTCGCGCGGCTGGATGCGGTGCCACAAATCGAGCCGGCAACGGTTCGCGATCTGTACCAAGGAGAGCACTCATGAGCGGTTATTCCCTGAGAGGTTTGCACTGGTTTCAAACCTTGAGTGCCGGCTCCACCGTCGTTGACGGATTGCCCGCTTCGTTGAAAGTCGCCGACGGCATGCTCGGCGAGCAGCCCGTGCGGTTTATCGCGGTGGTGGCCGATCCGCAGAACCGCTTTGTCCGCGCCCGTCACGGCGAGGTCGGTTTGTTGGAAGGCTGGGGTCTGGCCAAAGTGGTGGATGAAGTCATTGAAGCCGATCGCGCCAAACCGCAAAAACGCGCGCTGATCGCCATCGTCGATGTGCCGAGCCAGGCCTACGGTCGCCGCGAAGAAGCCCTTGGCATCCATCAGGCGCTGGCCGCTGCTGCGGACAGTTATGCCCGTGCACGACTGGCGGGGCATGCGGTGATCGGTTTGCTGGTGGGCAAGGCGATGTCCGGGGCGTTTCTGGCCCACGGTTATCAAGCCAACCGGCTGATTGCCTTGCGTGATCCTGGAGTAATGGTTCACGCCATGGGCAAGGTCTCGGCTGCACGGGTCACCCTGCGCAGCGTTGAAGAGCTTGAAGTGCTGGCCGCCAGCGTGCCGCCGATGGCCTATGACATCGACAGCTATGCCAGTCTTGGCCTGCTTTGGGAAACCCTGACGGTGGAGCAGATCGAGCAGCCGACCGCGAGCGATCTGGCGCGGGTCAGCGACTGCTTGCGCCAGGCCATTGGCGACGTTGAAAGCACCGGGGCTGATTTGAGCTCGCGTCTGGGCGCAACCAATCGTGCGGCATCGAGCAAGGTTCGCCAACTGCTGCGTGAGCAATGGTGAGCACGTTTCTGGCCCATGACCTGCTCTGGGGGCTGACCGCGGAGCAGTTGCCAGCGGACGCGCCGCGATGGGCCGTCGAGGTGACACGCAAGGGTCAGCCAGTCGTGGTTCGACGCGCCTTGAGTGCCGCAGATCAGGTTGCGGTAGGTGTACGTGGACCGTTGCGCGAGCAACGTTATGCCACGTGGATGGCGGTCGAGGCGATCCGGCACCGGATTCGACCGGAAGATCTTTGTCATGTCGAGGGTGATCGCGACCTGCCGGCCTTGCAGGCCCTGGCGCAATTGCGGCCAATGCTCGATGCCTGCGGTTGGGTCTGGGGCGTCAGCGGCAGCGCAGGGTTTGAGTTGGCCAGTGGTGTGACGGCCTTGCATGAACGCAGCGATCTCGACTTGATCCTGCGCACACCGCAACCCATGGACCGGGTTCAGGCGCAGGCACTGCTGACGTGGCTGGACGCCGCGGCGTGCCCGGTGGACATGCAATTGCAAACGCCACTGGGCGCGGTTGCCTTGCGCGAATGGGCCAGTCCGGCAAAGCGGGTGTTGCTAAAAAACGCCCACCAAGCACGGCTGGTAAATGATCCTTGGCAGCCACCGGAGCAACCAGCGTGAGCAGCCTGTTGGTGTTTCCCGGCCAGGGCGCGCAGCAGCCGGGCATGCTCCATCGTGTGCCCGAGGCGACTGTGATCGAGGCGAGCGAAGTGCTGGGGGAGGATGTTCTGCTGCTTGATTCTGCCCAGGCACTGAAATCGACCCGTGCGGTTCAGCTGTGTCTGCTGATCGCGGGAACAGCTGCAGCGCGCAGCTTGTTGCAGCAGGGATGTACAGCGGATTACGTGGCCGGGTTGTCCATCGGCGCGTACCCGGCGGCGGTGGTGGCGGGTGCGTTGCGTTTCAGCGATGCACTGCATCTGGTCAGCCTGCGGGGGGAGTTGATGCAACAGGCCTGGCCGCAGGGCTACGGCATGACCGCGATCATCGGTCTGGACCTCGCGACCGTGGAAGGCTTGCTGTCACGGGTTCACAGCATTGAAACACCGGTTTACCTGGCCAACATCAATGCCGACAACCAGATGGTGATTGCCGGCAGCGATGCGGCGATGAACGCCGTCGCCGAGTTGGCCCGAGGGTGTGGCGCAGGGGTGGCCAAACGGTTGGCGGTCAGCGTGCCGTCGCATTGCCCGCTGCTCGATGAGCCCGCGCAGGTGCTGGCCGAAGCGTTTGCCAAAGTGCCGTTGCAGCTACCGACAATCGGCTACCTGAGCGGCAGCCGCGCCCGGCCGATCCGTTCGGTCGAGGCGTTGCGCGAGGACCTGGCGTTCAACATGTGCCGGGTGGTGGACTGGCGCGGCACAGTACAAAGTGCCTACGAGCGTGGCGTGCGGTTGCACATCGAACTGCCGCCCGGTGCGGTRCTGACAGGGTTGGCGCGACGGGTATTCGAACAGGGCACGGTGATCGCCTTCGATGGTGCTCGCCTGGACACGTTGCAAGCGCTGCTGCGTGAGGAGGGAAGTCGCCAACCCTAAACACCGCTCACGCTGCGAAGGACAAAAACAATAACTTCGACGATGCACTTTGAGGATAACAACAATGATTATTTACGGTGTGGCGCTGCTGGCGATCTGTACGCTGGCAGGGGTGATCATGGGTGACATGCTCGGCGTGTTGCTGGGCGTCAAGTCCAACGTCGGCGGGGTCGGTATCGCGATGATCCTGCTGATTTTCGCGAAGCTGTGGATGCACAAGCGCGGTGGCATGACCAAGGATTGCGAGTTGGGTGTCGGCTTCTGGGGCGCCATGTACATTCCGGTGGTGGTGGCCATGGCCGCGCAACAGAACGTCGTCGCCGCCTTGCACGGCGGCCCGGTGGCGGTGTTGGCGGCCATCGGTTCGGTGGTGATCTGTGGTTGCACTATTGCCCTGATCAGCCGGATCCACAAAGGCGAGCCGTTGCCGGACGAACCGGTCGACAGTGTCTCGATCACCGCTGCAGCAGGAGGTCGCTGATATGTGGAATCTCATGGAAGCGGGTCTGAAACATAACGATCTGGTCACCGCGTTCGCGTTCGTCGGGGTGATCATGTGGATCTCCGTCGTGCTCTCCAAACGCCTGACATTCGGACGGATTCACGGCTCGGCGATTGCCATAGTCATCGGCCTGGTGCTGGCCTGGGTCGGCGGCACACTCACCGGTGGGCAGAAAGGTCTGGCAGACATTTCGTTATTTTCCGGTATCGGCCTGATGGGCGGCGCCATGCTGCGGGACTTTGCGATCGTCGCCACGGCGTTCGAAGTGCAGGCCACCGAAGCACGCAAGGCCGGGTTGATCGGCGCGCTCGCGCTGCTGCTCGGCACGGTGCTGCCGTTTATCGTCGGTGCATGCATCGCCTGGGCATTCGGCTATCGGGATGCAGTGAGCATTACCACCATTGGTGCCGGTGCGGTGACCTACATTGTTGGCCCGGTGACGGGTGCGGCGATTGGCGCCAGTTCCGACGTGGTCGCGCTATCGATTGCCACCGGCTTGATCAAGGCGATTCTGGTGATGGTCGGCACGCCGATGGCTGCTCGCTGGATGGGGCTCGATAACCCGCGCTCGGCGATGGTCTTCGGTGGGTTGGCCGGCACTGTCAGCGGTGTGACGGCGGGCCTGGCAGCGACGGATCGGCGGTTGGTGCCGTATGGGGCGCTGACGGCGACGTTTCATACCGGACTCGGGTGCTTGCTGGGGCCGTCGTTGCTGTACTTCATCGTTCGCGGGATTGTGGGATAGGGCTTTGATTATTTGTTGAATGGGCTGCCGTCTTCGCGAGCAGGCTCGCTCCCACATTGGAATGC
>NZ_JBFTLU010000168.1:0-16000 GCF_056396605.1 Pseudomonas sp. 05T35 | reverse complement strand
GTCAAAGGCAAGGGCGATTTCAAGTTTTCCGTAAAAATGAAAACGGACAGTGGTTCAGCCTGCCGGGCAACGGTCGTGATGTATCCCTCCAATCAGAGCAAACAACTTGATCTACACGGCGACATGGACTGGACTGAAAAGGAACTTCACTTCTCTGCTCCAACTGACACTGTGCATATGGAGGTCGAGTTGCTGGCAAACGATGGTGCAAGCGGCTTCTTCGGGTCGCGTTTTGATAATGTGGGGCTCGAACAGCGCTGAACAACGCTGTGGCTTGACGGCGGTCCGTCAATTCTCCTGACGGACCTGTTCGAACTCGCAACTTCTTTTAGTCTTTATGTCTTTGTGAGTGAACGGGGCATGAACAGTTCTCACGCTCCGATTTTGTTGAATACGTACTTGCCTCCAACGTTTTCTGTGCAAAGGAGTAGTCCGTGAATCCGAAAACCTCTCCCATTTCCCTGGCGCCGCAATACCGCCGGGCATTGAGGACTTATCGCCCGGTCGTCCTGTATTTCGGTCATCCGCACTGTTACGCCTGTGGGTTCGCCGGGCCGATATTTCTGGCGGCGGCCGAGGCCTATAAAGATCGCGCCGAGTTCTACATGTTGAATACCGCCGAGTGCCCACGCCACCCCAAGGTCAGCGGTACCCCCACCGTGTTGTGCTATTGCAACGGGAAACTGCTGAAGAAGCTCAAAGGTTTTGATAGTGCAGAGACTTTGAACAACGTGTTTATCGCTCTCTTCGGCAAGGCCCGCGTTAAACCTGCCATACGTAAATCGCAACGTGACCTGCCATGGTTACGGCAAACCCTTGGCTCTTTACACACCGTTCCACGGGCGCATCAGTTGCTCTCTCATCGAGTCGCGAAGACATCGATACTCTCGCTGCCAACCACTGCCAACGAGTACACACATCAGAACTGAACACCTCAACTGTGCTCTGGGCGCTGATCCTCGACCCGTTGTACATCGACAAACGCACGCGCCAGTACCGGGCAGCGATGAGCAAATAACCGGATGGCTTATGCAAGCCTCGTCGGAGCTGCCTGCGGCCGCTCTGCAAGTGAGGGTCAGCGAAACAGGCGGGGCCAGTGCCAACGAACGGGTCGAGGACGCTTGAACCGCTCCCAGAGCATCCAGCCCATGCTCAACAGCATCAGCGGCACATGCCCCTGCTCTGCCAGCATCGGCAATAACATCAGCGCCCAGCACGAGCCGACGCACCAGCCTGCGCTGGCCACACCATAGACCAGACAATCCTTGATAAACCCCCAGCCGAACGCCGAAATCCTTGGCTGGTGATGACAGCGGTTCAGGTACCGTTGTTTGAGCGGCGACGCCTGCCACACCAGGCACACGGCCAAAGTAACGACAAACGCCATCGCCTGCGAAACCCCAAACATCACCCGAGCCGCGACTACCAAGGTCATGAGCAGCAGACCGGCTAGCGTCCAGACGCTGGTGAAACCCAGCACAAACAACACCACTGCTTGCCAGCGCTTCCTCAGCAAACTGCGTTGCCACACATACGTCAGCGGATGGACCAGCAGCAAAGGGGTCATCGCCAGCAACATCGATAGCCATGAAACCACCAACTGGCGAGGAGGATTGAAYAGCAACGCCTGTTCAATCCCCTGCCAGCCCGCGGCATAAGCAAGGGGCACGAAGGCTCCGCAGAATGCCGGGATAGACAGCATCTGCACCGAGCCGAGGAACAGCCCCCAACCTGCCAGGCTGATCAGGATCAGCCATGGCAGGAAGCCTCGGGTCACGACCTGGATGAGGTATGACCCCATCTTCAATCGCCTTGCCGATAGACACTCACGCGACCGACCGTGATGTTGTCCTCGGCCTGAACATCGGTCACCGGCACAAAGCGCACTTTCAGTTGCGCCAGATCCTGGCCGCTGGCACTGAGCTTGTCGAAGACATCAGTGATCTCCAGCACATGGCTCACGCCCTTGCCACCATGCAGGCTGTCCGGATTGCTGGCCTTGCGCACGCCGAACAGCGAGATCGACCCGACGCACTGGTCGGGCAGCGCCGACGAAGACCCTTCGGTCGGCAGACTGACGTACACGTCGAAGGTCGCCGCGTCATTGTTTCCGCGGATGTTTTCCAGGTTGAGGTACACCCGGTCCAGGGAATGCTCCGCAACCGTGGGGGCAAAGGCCCGGGATTTCAGGTTGCCCATCAGCTTGCCCGAGGTGCTCTGGTCGAGTTGCAACGGCGTCTCGACTGTAGCGCCGGTCAAGGCGATGGCTTTGTCATTGGCGCCGAGCAGTTCGGCGGGTGATTGGGCGCTCATGGATTTTTCCTTCACGGCTGCRGCACCAAGAGGCTCGGGGCTTGCGCCCAGGGTTTCCAAGCGTTGTTGAAATGCCCGGGTACCGTGCAGCGGGTCGGACGTATCCTCATAACTATAATCCAGCTTCGGTGCCCGGGTATCGAGCATGTCAGACACCTTGAACGGCCACGGCTGGCCGCTGACCGTCGGTACCACGAAGCCGCGACCCGGGGTCGGCGGGCCATTGAGCCACGCACTGGTAACCGGGTTGCGGTTCTGCCGGTCGCGCTGCAGCCACACGTCCCAGAGCCGGTCGATGTTGGCGTGATGCAGCCAGAATATCGGGTCCAGGGCGGCGGTATCCGGATCGATCATCAACCCTGGCACCCGGCTGCCCTGTTGCTGGCCACCCACGGCGACGTGCACGTAGTTGTGCGGTTGCGACTCGAGCCGACCGCTGACCTGGCCATAGTGCTCGAACACCGTGACCGGGCCACCGAAGCCCGGAGAGCCACCGCCGGAACCGCCGGCGAAGTCATGATCGGTGAGGGCCGGGCGCAGATTGATCCGCTGCGCGTTGAGTACCACCACCCCGTTGCCGGTCGGGCCAAACCGGCGAGCCACAAACAAGGGATTCTGCTCACCGTTGGGCAAGGCGGTCGCGGCGAAGCAGGCCGGGAGGTTCAGCGTCTGCTGGTTCTCGTTGTAGTTCCAGTACGGCAGGGCCCAATCACTTGGCCCTCCGAGACTGACGATAGCCTTGCGGACGATCTGTTCGAATGAAGCAAGATAGCCGCGGTGCCACGGCAAAAAGTACCAGCTCTGGTGCTGACACTGGTTCCAGTAGGTGTCCTGATCGGCCTGGGACGGTAGCTGCTCACCCCGTCGCAGATAACCGGCGCTTTGCCAAAGGGGAATATCAATACCGTGAATCGCCGCCAGAAACCGCCAACTGGTGCGGTCAGTGATCGGTCGTTGTTGAAGGACTCCGACGCCACGCGCATACCACAACAAGGTATCGCTCCAGCCAGAACCCAGCTTCCATACATCACGCCGTACATGTGCCAKGGTAGTTCTCCCTGAAAAACCGCGTGAATGAGGAGCGCACTCCTCAACAAGCAACGGTAGATCAGGTGCCGCACAGCCCCTGTGAAAGCAGACCGGCGGCATGACCTTCACGGCCAGGCAGAATCGGCGGTCATTTACCGCCCGGAAAAACGCAACCGCGAGAGCATTCGCAGGTCGCCATCCAGGTAATAGGCGTTGGTCCAACTGTCATCCACCGCCAGGGGCGGAACCTGCTTGAGGTCCTCTTGCCTGGCGGCATAACGGAAGCGGTAATGCTCGTAGAAGCGCAGCAATTCCAGTCCGTAACGGTCGGCCAGATCGGTGTCGCCGCGAATGATCAGGAAGTTTTCGTCGTTGCCTTCACTGGCGTTGATGCTCAGGTTGTGACTGCCGCTGATGATCACCGGCGCGTCGGTGGTGAAGTCGACGACGATGGCTTTGAGGTGCACCAACAGATCGCCCTTCTGGCCTTTCATGCTTTCCTTGAGCCAGCCTTCGATACCGGTGTTGAGCAACGCGGTGGCGGCGAAATCGGCCGTGCGGTCGGCGTGATAGCCGGTGATGCGGCTGGCAGTGTTTTGCAGGCCATAGCGCAGCACATCGTCGTGGGGCTGGCCGAGCAAGGCATTGAGGATTTCGTCCGGCAGCGCGAACGCGGTGACAAACAGAACGTCCTTCTTCGCCGCATTGATGATCTGGACGAATTGCTGCAGATCGGCCTGGCCGGTACGCGGTGAGAAACCGACAAACAACGGCTGCGACGGGTCCATCGGGTTGTTCTTGGTCAACCAGGTACGCGTAGCTCCCACATCGGTCGGCGCAGCCCAGATCTGCTCGAACACTTGCAGGTAATGGATGGACACCGTGGAATTGTCCAGCACATGCACCACGTTGGCCTGGCGATAGACGCCGTTGTCGGTGAAATTGGTACTGCCGCACAGCACCGATTGAGGCCGATATTCACCACCATCGATCTTGCTCAGCACGATGAATTTGTCGTGGAAGATTGCGTGAGTCACCCGCCCCCGTTTGCTCTCGGCGGGAAGCTTCGCCAGGCTCTCCTCATTCATGGTGGTGTCGGCATCACCGGGCTTGGCGTGATACAGCACCCGAACCTTGGCACCCCGCTCAAACGCCGCGTTGACCGCATCGATAATGGTCGGCAGTTGATACTCGTAAATCGCGATGTCCAGCGCCCACTGGCCATCCACGGCGCGCTCGATGAAACCGGTGATCTGCTCCAGCAAGCCGTTCTCCAGCCATTGCCGTGGTGCGGCGGGCCAGTCGTCGAGGGACAGGTTCTTGTTGGCGCTCAGCTGTGCATCGAGCTCGGGGAACTTGCGGGAGAAGGCCTGGCTGGCCGCCACCGCACGATTGAAAATGACATGCTGGCCCGCCGGCAGGCCATTGTCGGTGGTGACCGTCACCGCCAGGGCCTCGCCCAATTGCGGCGCATCCGGCGTGCCATAGGCCAGATGCACCCGGTAGTTGATCGTCACGCCCGGATTGACCGCGTAATCAGCCCAGCGAAATTTCTGCAACGGTGCGCTGTCGCTGGGCGTCGCGTTGTACTGGGGAAAGGTGTGCGCCTTGCCGGGGAAGGTCAGGCTGTTGAACAGAAACTCCCAGGGCCCGCTGCCCTGCTGTTTTTCGATGGCAAAACCTAGCAGGCCTTTGCGTCGCGGCTCGACCAGGTCCATGGCGAGCAGTACGCCGTTGGTACCGGCATAGGCTTTGACGCGGAAATCGTCCTGACTGTTAGCGGCTAGAACACGCATGATCCACTCCTGTGATGAGCTGAATCCACAGCATAGGTGCTGTGGGTAATTCGGCAGATTAAAGCGTGTCGATATGTCGATAGTCTGCGTTCAATTCGTGCGCCAGGGCCTTCGACCGCCCCAATCGAATCGGCCCGCGCTCTATGTCTACCAGCAACGCCGGGCAATTGAGTGCCACCTGCATTGGCATGGCTTTTAGGCGGCCATCGGTCAGCAGCAACACGCGTTGTTGCTCTGCCGGAAAACGCTTTTGCCGCAACGCCAGCCAATGCGTCGCTTCATCCAGCGCGGCGAACAACGGCGTGCCTCCGCCCGCACCGAGTGCATCGAGCCAGTCGCGCAGGCTGGCCGAGGCTTTCAGGCCTTGCACTTGCCACTTCGGCGCAGCGCCACTGGCGGTCAATAGCGCCAGCCGCGCACGCTGGCGATAGGCGTCATCGAACAGTTGCGCCAGCAGGCCTTTGGCGTCACTCAGCGCCTGATGACGCCGGGTCGAGGCCGAGGCATCGACAATCACCAGCCACAGCTCGTGGGGGGAACGACTGCGCAGATGGAACAGCAGATCTTCGCGCTGACGCGGACGGCCGTTGAGCAGCGTGCCGGGCCAATTGACCGAGCCGTTTTGGCTGGCTTGACGCTGACCTTGCCTGCCGTTTTTCAGGTGTCCTGCACGGGGTTTGGCATTCGCCCCCGCGTCAGATCGAGGGCGAATGCCTAGGGCTTTTTTGGCCAGCTCGGCACTTCACGGCGGGCGCCGGTGGGCAATGCCTGAGCGGGCATTTCACCCCACTGGCCCTGGCCTTCGCCGGGGTTCGGTTGTTGGGCGGCGGACGCGTCTGGCGCGGGGTTCTGGCGCGGCGCAGACGGCGGCGTGTCGCGACGACGATGGCGCAGGGCAAACTCGGCTACAGCATCGATGTCTTCCTCGCCGATCGCCCCGGCCCCACGCCACGCCGCATGGGCGCGGGCGGCACGCAGCCAGACCAGGTCGGCACGCAAGCCGTCGACCCCGGCGGCAAAACAACGCTCGGTGATCTGCGCCAGTGCCTGATCATCCAGAGGAATGCTCGCCAGTGCTGCACGCGCACCTTGGCAGCGTTCACGCAATGCCTGCTGCCGAGTTTCCCAGTCGGCGCAAAAAGCCTGGGGGTCGCTGTCGAAATCCAGCCGGCGACGGATGATCTGACCGCGCTCAAGCGGCACCGTGTGACCGCTGAGGGCGACGTTCAGACCGAAACGGTCGAGCAGTTGCGGACGCAGCTCGCCCTCTTCCGGGTTCATGGTGCCGATCAATACAAAGCGCGCCGAATGCCGATGGGAAATGCCGTCGCGTTCGATCAGGTTGGTGCCGCTGGCAGCGACGTCGAGAAGCAAATCCACCAGATGATCGGGCAGCAGATTCACTTCATCGACGTACAGCACGCCGCCGTCAGCCTTGGCCAACACACCGGGGGAAAACTGCGCACGGCCTTCACCCAGCGCGGCGTCCAGGTCGAGGGTGCCGACCAGTCGCTCTTCAGTCGCGCCCAACGGCAAGGTGACGAACTGCCCGCTGGCGAGCAGGTCCGCCAGGCCACGGGCCAACGTCGACTTGGCCATGCCCCGCGGGCCTTCGATCAGCACGCCGCCGATTTTCGGGTCGATGGCCGTCAGGCACAGCGCCAGTTTCAGAGCATCGGCGCCGACCACGGCGGACAGCGGAAAATGCGGGGTGTCGGTCATTGTCTGGTCTCGATCATGGTCGGTCATTACTAGGGATAAACACCAATGTCTGTCAGTTAAAAAGCACAACCTGTGGGAGCGAGCTTGCTCGCGATAGCGGCGTTACATTCAACATCAATGTTGACTGACCCATCGCTATCGCGAGCAATCGAGCGTCGAMCGGCTGCTCCCACATTAGACTTGAGTCGCTGCTGATCTAGCTGTCTTCTTCTATATCCAACAACAAGTTCTCCAACGCCTCCCGATACTCGCCCGGCTCCTGCCACATCCCGCGTTGCTGGGCTTCGAGCAGGCGTTCGGTCATGTCGCGCAAGGCGTGGGGATTATGCTGCTGGACGAACTCGCGGGTCGACGGGTCAAGCAAATAGGCGTCGGCCAGCAAGGCGTACTGGTGATCGTCGATCAGCTGTGTAGTGGCGTCGAAGGCGAACAGGTTATCGAGGGTACGGATCTTCGGCAAATCCGGCTGACTGTGGTCGCCATGGTAGCTCGCCGCCGCTTCGCCACTGAGGCTTTCGACAGCCGCAAGCATGCCGCCCTGGAACTGGTAATAGTCGTTGGAATCGAGCAAGTCGTGCTCGCGATTGTCCTGGTTTTGCAGCACCGCCTGAACCTGGCTCAAGCGCTGGGCGAACTGTTCGCGAGCCGCCGTACCCTCATCCGAACCGCCATAAGCGTAGCCGCCCCAGTTCAAGTAGACCTCGGCCAGATCCTCGCGGCTCTGCCACAAACGTCCATCAATGGCGCCCTGTACGCCCGCGCCATAAGCACCGGGCTTGGCGCCGAAAATCCGCCAGCCGGCCTGTCGTGCGGCGGCGTCTTCGTCCAGACCGGACTGGATCAGCGCTTCACGTTCGCCGCGAACCTTGGCCGCCAACGGGTTCATGTCGTCTGGCTCATCCAGCGCGGCAACCGCTTGCACGGCGGCATCGAACAACCGAATCAGGTTGGCGAAGGCATCGCGGAAGAACCCCGAGACGCGCAACGTCACATCCACGCGCGGCCGGTCGAGCAGGCTCAGTGGCAGTATTTCAAAGTCATCGACCCGCTGACTGCCCGTGGCCCAGACCGGGCGCACGCCCATCAGCGCCATGGCTTGGGCGATATCATCGCCGCCGGTACGCATGGTCGCCGTGCCCCAGACCGACAAACCCAACTGGCGCAAATGATCGCCGTGGTCCTGCAGGTGCCGTTCAAGAATCAGGTTCGCCGAGTGGAAACCAATGCGCCAGGCGGTGGTGGTCGGCWGGTTGCGCACGTCCACCGAGTAAAAGTTGCGCCCGGTCGGCAGCACATCGAGGCGTCCGCGACTCGGTGCGCCGCTGGGCCCTGCCGGAACAAAACGACCGCTGAGCGCATCCAGCAAGCCGCGCATTTCTGCCGGGCCGCAGGCGTCCAGTCGCGGCGCGACCACCTCACACAGGTTGTCGATGATTGCTTTCACGTCAGACCAGCCTGCCTCCTGTGGGAGCGAGCCTGCTCGCGAAAGCGCCGGGGCAATCGATATCAATGTTGAATGATCGACCGCTTCGCGAGCAGGCTCGCTCCCACAGGGACCGGGTTTGACTTGATGAGACGGGTTTTGTAGCTCGAACTCGGTATTCACCGTCTGCGAGATCAGTTGAGTGGCGAACAATTCCAGCCGTTCGCGAGTGTCGCCAGCAGTGCGCCACGCCTCAGCACTGAGCGTCAGCAACTCAGCCGGCTTCGGACCCGACCAAGGATCGGACAACACACAATCCAGTGGATCAAAGCCCAGCGCGAACGCCTTGGCCAAGGCCCGCAACAGGCTCGATTGCGCGCCACGACCGTCACCGCGCGGAATCCGCAGCAACGCCAGCAAGGTGTCGATGCGCAGACGCCCGCTTGGCGATTCGCCGAATACGTGCAGGCCATCGCGGATCTGTGACTCTTTCAAATCACACAAATAGGTATCGAGACGCGGCAACCAGATCGCGGCATCGGCGTCGCTGTCGAGCTTCTCGTCCAACTGCAACTCGCGGTCGATATGGGTTTCACGCACCAGATTGAGGATGTCGCGCTGCAACTCGCGAGCCCGTCGTGGGTCGAGCAATTGGGCTTCGTAATACTCGTCGGCCAACAGTTCCAGATTGCGCAACGGGCCGTAGGTTTCGGCGCGGGTCAGTGGCGGCATCAGGTGGTCGATGATCACCGCCTGCGTTCGACGCTTGGCCTGCGCGCCCTCACCCGGATCATTGACGATAAACGGGTAAATGTTCGGCAGCGGCCCGAGCAACGCGTCCGGCCAGCAGCTTTCGGACAGGCCAACGCCCTTGCCCGGCAACCATTCGAGGTTACCGTGCTTGCCGACGTGAATCACCGCGTGGGCGCCGTAGGCCTGACGCAACCAGAAGTAGAACGCCAGGTAACCGTGGGGCGGCACCAGGTCCGGGTCGTGATAGACCGCGCTCGGATCAACCTGATAACCGCGTGCCGGCTGAATGCCGACAAAGGTCAGGCCAAACCTGAGCCCTGCGACCATCATTCGTCCACTGCGGAACATCGGGTCGTTTTCAGGCGATCCCCAACGTTCCAGCACCGCTGCACGGTTGGCTTCGGGCAAGGCGTTGAACATCGAATAATAGTCGGCCAGTGCCAGGCTTTGCTGGCACGGGCGCAGGTCGATGCTCTCCAGGTCATTGCTGACCCCGCCGAGCAATTGCTGAATCAATGCGGTGCCGCTTTCCGGCAAATCGGAAGGCAACGGATAACCTTCTGCGTGCAGCGCCCGCAGGATATTCAGCGCCGCGGCCGGCGTGTCGAGGCCAACGCCGTTGCCAATCCGCCCGTCGCGGGTCGGGTAGTTGGCGAGGATCAGCGCAATGCGTTTTTCAGCATGAGGCACCCGCGCCAGCTCGACCCAGCGCCGCGCCAGTTCAGCGACAAAATCCATGCGTTCGGGTTGTGGTCGATAACAGACCACGTCGGACTGGCTGCGCTCACTGCGCCAGGCCAGGTCCTTGAAACTGATCGGGCGGCTGATGATCCGTCCATCGAGCTCCGGCAAGGCGATGTGCATCGCCAGATCCCGTGGGCCGAGCCCTTGCTCACTGGCGCGCCAACCCGGCTCGTTGTCCTGGGCGCAGATTGCCTGGATCACCGGGATATTGCGCCGGAAGGGTCGCAGGTGCGGGGCTTCGGGGCTCGATTGAGCAAACCCGGTGGTGTTGAGAATCACCGAGGCCTGCGCCTCATCCAGCCAGTCCTCGACCACCGTCAGGCAGCCGGGCTCTTTCAAACTGGCCAGCGCTATCGGCAGCGGGTTCAGCCCCGCCGCCTGCAAGCGCTGGCAGAAAACATCGATGAAAGCGGTGTTCGCCGCCTGCAAGTGCGAACGGTAAAACAGCACCGCCGCCACCGGCTGATCAAGCTGCCAGTCGGCTTGCCAATCGCCCAGCGTCGCGTTGCTTTTGTATGGGTGGTAAATCGCGGTACGCGGCAAGGTCTGCGGTTCGGACCAGTGGTAATCGCGGCCCAGCCAACGACTGGCCAGGCAGCGATACAAATCCAGCGCATTGCCCATGCCGCCCTGACGCAAAAAATGCCAAAGCCGCTCGCGGTCTTCGACAGGCACGGTACTGAGGTCGCTGAGCTCCGGGTCAGGACGGTCATCGCCCGGCACCAGAATCAGTTGCACTCCGCGTTGCGACAGCTCCACCAGACGCTCGATGCCGTAGCGCCAATAAGCGATCCCGCCGTGCAGCGAGATCAGAATCACCTTGGCGTGGCGCAGCACTTCGTCGACGTACAAGTCGACCGAGGCGTGATTCTGCACCTGCATCGGGTTGGCCAGGCGCAGGCTCGGGTAATCCTCGGGCAACTGCTGCGCCGCTTCGGCGAGCAGCGCCAGGCTGGAGTCGCCGCTGCACAGAATCACCAGCTCGGCGGGGGTTTGGCCAAGGTCGGCAATGTTGTCATCCGAGACGAAACCGCCGGGCTGGGTCCTGAGCAGGTGCATGGATTAAACGCTGAGCGCAGCGCGCAATTGCGCTTCGAGCAAGGCGGCGTCGAGTTGCTGGCCGATCAGCACCAGACGGGTGCTGCGCGCTTCGTCTGCGCCCCACTGACGATCGAAATGCTTGTCGAAACGCGTACCCACGCCCTGGATCAGCAAGCGCATCGGCTTGCTCGGGATTGCGGCGAAACCCTTGACCCGCAGGATGCCGTGCTGGACCACCAATTGGGTCAGGGCGTCGAGCAACAGGCTTTCGTCGGCTTGCGGCAGTTCAATGGAAATCGAATCGAAGGCGTCGTGATCGTGATCATCGTGGTCGTCGCCATCGTGGTGATGGTCGTGGTGGCTGTGGCGGCTGTCGATGTGTTCTTCAGAGCCGGCGCCCAGGCCGATCAGCACGTCCAGCGGCAAACGACCGCTGCTGGCTTCGATGATCTTCACCGCTGGCGGCAGTTCTTCGGCGACTTCCAGGCGCACTTTGGCCAGATCTGCCGGGCTGATCAGGTCGGCCTTGTTGAGAATCACCAGGTCGGCGCTGGCCAGTTGGTCGGCGAACAGCTCGTGCAGCGGCGATTCGTGGTCCAGGTTCGGGTCGAGTTTGCGCTGGGCATCGACCTGATCCGGGAACGCAGCGAAAGTACCAGCGGCCACAGCCGGGCTGTCGACCACGGTGATCACCGCATCCACGGTGCAGGCGCTACGGATTTCCGGCCACTGGAAGGCCTGGACCAACGGTTTTGGCAGGGCCAGGCCGGAGGTTTCGATGAGGATGTGGTCGAGATCGCCGCGACGGGCAACCAGTTCGCGCATCACCGGGAAGAACTCTTCCTGAACAGTGCAGCACAGGCAGCCGTTGGCCAGCTCATACACGCGACCGTTGGCTTCCTCCTCGGTGCAGCCGATGGAACATTGCTTGAGGATTTCGCCGTCGATGCCCAGCTCGCCGAACTCGTTGACGATCACCGCGATACGCCGGCCCTGGGCGTTATCGAGCATGTGTCGCAGCAAGGTGGTTTTGCCCGAACCGAGGAAACCGGTGACGATGGTGACGGGAAGTTTGGCCAGTGTTTTCATCGGATGCCCTTTGGCAAGGTGGCGGGCATACGGGACGACAACCGACGGCGCTTGAGCGCGCGGAAGAATTCGCCACCGGATCACCCCGCCCGGTTGTAGTGAGAATCTGTATCGAGGCAGGTCTCCTGGCTGACGGTGGGCCAGTCTTTCGACTGGCGGTTCCTGCACCTTCCCGCGCCTGAAAACAAAAGAGCGCAGTGGCATGGCAGAAACGAAACCGTTCACAGTTGCGGGGGCAGCCGCGGCATCGACCGCGTTCCCTTCTTAGCTTCGGTGCACGCACCGAAGAACCTCGAAAGCGCAAGGCTACGCATCGCATCGGGGCGGGTCAATGTTCGCCTGAGTTGTGCGTCGGCTGTGATGACGCCATCGCGAGCAGGCTCGCTCCCACAGTTGACCGCGTTCCAATGTGGGAGCGAGCCCGCTCGCGATGGCAGCACCTCGGTCTCGCGTTGAGAACGCTTGCCAATTGACGCCCTGCCCTCGCCCATGCTCTCCTACACGCCTTGTTACGGGTGCCCTTCACAGGGTGAAACGGGAAACCGGTGAATCATGTGCTTTACTCAAAAGCCATGTCAGTCCGGTGCTGCCCCCGCAACGGTAAGCGAGCGAAGAATCAGATCCACTGTGCCAGCAGTTCGGCATGGGAAGGCGATTCTTGCAGGTTCGGCGAATGCCAGCCCCTCGTGAGCCCGGAGACCGGCCCGCAACACATCAATAACAAACCCGCGGTGGGCGGGCGCTGTTTCAGCCTCTGCGTGCCCGGCTCGCGGGGGGTTGCATGCGCTCGCTTCACCCACTGACTGACCAGAGGGAAGCGCCATGTCGATCATCAGCAGCACTCGCCACGTCACCGCCAGCACCACCTCCACCCTGAGCCAACGCCTCGTTGCCGCTATCGGCGCATCGATCCTGGGCGCATGTCTTGTATATTTCGCCGGCTTCTCGCACATCGACGCGGTGCACAACGCCGCCCACGATACCCGTCACAGTTCTGCTTTCCCGTGCCACTGAGACCTGCCGAGATGATCAAGCGTATTGCGCAAACCGCAGGTTTCACCGGTTTGTTGGCCGCCCTGCTGCTGACCCTGCTGCAAAGCTTCTGGGTCGCGCCGCTGATTCTTCAGGCGGAAACCTACGAAAAAGCCCCGGCGGCTGAAGTCCATGAACATGCCGAAGGCGCGATGGCCGGCCACACCCATGATGCGCAAGCCTGGGAACCGGAAGACGGCTGGCAGCGTGTGCTGTCGACCGCCGGCGGAAATCTGGTGGTCGCCGTTGGCTTTGCACTGATGCTCGCCGGGCTCTACACCCTGCGCGCCCCGACTCGCACCGCTCAAGGCCTGCTCTGGGGGTTGGCCGGTTACGCGACCTTCGTCCTCGCACCGACCCTGGGTCTGCCGCCGGAATTGCCGGGGACTGCCGCCGCAGACCTGGCACAACGGCAGATCTGGTGGATCAGCACCGCAGCGTCCACCGCAGTCGGTATCGCGCTGATCGTGTTCGCCCGGCATTGGCTGCTGAAAGTGCTCGGTGTCGCCATTCTGGCCGTGCCGCACATCATCGGCGCACCGCAGCCTGAAGTGCATTCGATGCTGGCCCCCGAAGCCCTCGAAGCGCAATTCAAAGTCGCCTCGCAGCTGACCAACGCCGCGTTCTGGCTGGCCATGGGCCTGATCAGCGCCTGGTTGTTCCGCCGCAAAAGCGATGGTCAATACCACGCATGAGTGAAACGGGCGCAGCGCCGACCCTGGTGGTCGGCCTAGGCTGCCAGCGCGGCTGCCCAGCCAGCACGCTGCGCACGTTGCTCGATCAGGCGTTGCAGGCTCATCACATCGATCTACAGGCGATCAAGGCCTTGGCCAGCATCGATCTGAAACGTGATGAGCCCGGTCTGATCGAGTTGGCCCGGCAACTGTCACTGCCACTGATCTGCTTCAGCAGCGAACAACTTTCCAGCTATAAACCGCAACTCAGCCATCGCTCGCAAATCGCTTTCGAGCGCACCGGCTGCTACGGCATAGCGGAAAGTGCCGCGCTGGCCCTCGCCGAACAACTGGCGCAGGCACCGGTAAAATTGCTGATCCCGCGACAAAAATATGCCCAGGCGACGTTTGCGTTGGCCGGCGCCGCCTAAAATCCTCGATAATCCCCGCCTTCGATCATGAGCAATCTTCATCTGAAGCCTTGCTTTGACATTTTTCACAGGAGCCGGCCATGACCGTCTACTTCATTGGCGCAGGTCCCGGCGACCCGGAACTGATCACGGTCAAGGGCCAGCGACTGATTCGCAGCTGCCCGGTGATCATCTACGCCGGCTCGCTGGTGCCTGAAGCCGTATTGGCAGGCCATCAGGCCGAACAGGTGGTCAACAGCGCCGAATTGCACCTGGAACAGATCATCGAACTGATCAGAGTCGCCCACGACAAAGGCCAGGATGTAGCACGCGTGCATTCCGGCGATCCGAGCCTGTATGGGGCAATCGGCGAGCAGATTCGTTACCTGCGCGAGCTGAACATTCCGTTTGAAATCATCCCTGGCGTCACCGCCACTGCTGCGTGTGCAGCGTTGTTGGGGGCCGAGCTAACGCTGCCGGACATCTCGCAAAGCGTCATCCTGACCCGCTACGCCGACAAGACCGCGATGCCGCCGGGCGAAGAATTCAGCAGCCTGGCCCGGCATGGCGCGACCATGGCGATTCATCTGGGGGTCAATCACCTGGAGAAAATCGTCGCTGAACTGCTGCCGCATTACGGCGCGGACTGCCCGATTGCGGTGGTGCATCGGGCCAGTTGGCCGGATCAGGATTGGGTGGTGGGGACGCTGACAGACATCGCCGAAAAGGTTCAGGCCAAGGGATTCCGACGTACGGCGCTGATTCTGGTGGGTCGGGTGTTGGGCAGTGACACCTTTGGCGAGTCGTCGCTGTACCGTGCGGGGCATGCACATTTGTACAGGCCTTAGGCCCCCATCGCGAGCAGGCTCGCTCCCACAGGGGATACTCGGTCAAATGTGGGAGCGAGCCTGCTCGCGATGGCGTCAGTGAATTTCACCCATAAAAAAACGGCGCTCACGGGCGCCGTTTTTTCATGTCGCAGCGAACACCTTAGTAGTAGGCGTTTTCTTTCTGCGTGTGGTCGGTCACGTCACGGACACCCTTGAGCTCGGGAATACGCTCAAGCAGCGTGCGCTCGATGCCTTCCTTCAGGGTCACGTCAGCCTGGCCGCAGCCCTGGCAGCCGCCACCGAACTTCAGCACGGCGATGCCGTCTTCAACCACATCGATCAGGCTGACCTGACCGCCGTGGCTGGCCAGACCCGGGTTGATTTCGGTTTGCAGGTAATAGTTGATGCGCTCGTTGACCGGGCTGTCAGCGTTGACCATCGGTACTTTGGCGTTTGGCGCCTTGATGGTCAGTTGGCCGCCCATGCGGTCAGTGGCGTAGTCGACCACCGCATCGTCCAGGAATGCTTCGCTGAACGAATCGATGTAAGCGGTGAAGCTTTTGAGCCCCAGCGCTGTATCTTCAGGTTTTTCTTCGCCCGGCTTGCAATAGGCAATGCAGGTTTCGGCGTATTGAGTGCCAGGCTGGGTGATAAAGACCCGAATGCCGATCCCCGGGGTGTTCTGCTTGGAGAGCAGATCAGCCAGATAATCGTGGGCGGCGTCGGTAATAGTAATGGCGGTCATGGAAGTTCCTCGCAGGCTTGGGCGCAGTTTACGCCAATCATCGCGCCGGACAAAGTCCCAGTATTTTTGTCGGGAAAGATCCAGTCGCCGCCAGGGCGACCGGCCGCTCGATCACAGGTTTTCATAGCGATTCATGTCCAGTACGCCCTCTTCCACCGGATCGGTTTCGTGGATATAGCGGCTCAAATCGTGGAAATACTGCCAGAACTGCGGGTGACTGCGACGAATCCCCCAGTGCTCGACGATTTTCTCGAAGCCCTGGGCATCCTTGGCGTTCTCCATCTCAGTGACAAATGCCGGCACTTGTTCAGCGGGAATGTTGAACATGAAGTTCGGGTAGCTGCTGAGCACACCGGGATAAATGGTCAAGGTGTCCAGCCCCGGTTGATAGCGCAACGC
>NZ_JBFTLU010000167.1:0-8741 GCF_056396605.1 Pseudomonas sp. 05T35 | reverse complement strand
ACGCATTGGTGGGCGAATGCCTGGACGAGCTGAGTCTGGTGTTCCCTGAGCACACGCTGACCCATCTTTGTGTCGGCCAAGGTCATTTCATCGCCGACAGTGACCGGATCCATCAGCTTATTGGCAATCTGGTTGCCAACGCRATTGCCTATGGCATGGCTGAGGGTGGGGTCACGGTGTCTTCGTGCTTCGAGGACCAGGTAATCATTGGCGTACACAACCTTGGCACGCCGATACCCTCGGAGTTGCTCGACAACGTGTTCGAACCGATGATTCGCGGCAGTCACGATAATGCAAAACTGCGCAGTGTCGGGCTCGGCCTGTTCATTGTGAGAGAGATTGTCAGGGCGCATCACGGCGATATCAGGGTGACTTCCTCGATAGAAGGCGGCACTACGTTTACGGCGACCTTTCCCTTACCACGATAACTGCGTCATAACGGAGTCGAGAGAGTGTCGCTATAGCACTCGCATGACGCCGCTTCCAATCCCTTGCGGTCAAGAATCGTGATTTCACCACGGGTGTAACGGATCAATCCACGCTGTTGCAGCGTGCCGGCGGCCAATGTCACGCCGCTGCGCCGAACCCCGAGCATGTCCGCAAGGGACATGTGGGTCAGATGAAAGTGATTGGCGTGCGCGCGATCATGGGTCATCAGCAACCAGCGCGCCAGGCGTGGCTCAATCTCGTGAAAATGGGTACAGGCGGCAGTTTGAGCAAGCTGCATCATCTGCACATACAGGTACTGATTGAGCCTGCGCAACAATAACGGGCTCTCGCGCAGTGCGACCTGCAACTGCAAGCCTCTCATCCTCAGGCACATGCCGGCGCCTTGCACCACGGCGCGCATAGGGGCGGTATTGACCCCCAGAGCGAGTGTCGCCCCAAGCATCCCTTCATTGCCGATCAGGCTCATGTGCAGAGGAGGGTGGCGGTACAACGTCACCACTTCAGCGATGAGCGCTGTTTGAGGGAAATACACATGCAGGATCGGATGGCCCGGTTCGAACAGGACAGTGCCAAACGCCAGTTCGACGTTATCGCACTGTGCTTGCAGCCGGCCGTAGTCAGTCTTCGACAGCCCCTGGAGTAGCCGGTTTTCTATTGGTTGCCCTGACGTAATTGGCATGCGCAGATCCTGCGGCACAGTGGGCCCTGGATGGGCGGGACAGGTGCCGGGGCCGTCTCATGTTTTAAGTGTGGGTGACTCTGGCAGGCCGGTCTGTTCGCTAGAACACGCAGGCACTGGCAGTCAGCGGGTTGGCTTTAGCGGAACGTAAGGCAGCAGGCGCTCGGTTTCTTTTCTGACCACCGCGTAGCACTCGCAGCTCAGTTGCTCGAGCGCGGCCCTGTCCAGCACCCTGATGTGGCCACGGCTGTATTCGATAACGCCGAGGCGTTGCAGCTTGCCGGCGGCATCGGTCACGCCTTCGCGGCGTACGCCGAGCATGTTGGCGATCAATTCCTGGGTCATGATCAGTTGATTGTCTTGCAGGCGATCGAGGGATAGCAGCAGCCAACGGCACAATTGTTGGTCAATCGAGTGATGACGGTTGCACACCGCAGTCTGGGCCATCTGGGTGATCAACGCCTGGGTGTAGCGCAACATCAGCAGGAGCATCTCCCCGTGGCGGTTGAACTCATCCTTGAGTCGCTGGCCGGGTAACCGAAAGGCATGCCCGGCACTCTGGACAATCGCCCGGCTCGGCGTGCTTTCACCGCCCATGAAGACGGCGATGCCGATGCCGAGGCGCCGTTTTCCATCACGTACAGCAGGGACACGATGGAGTCGGTCGGGAAATAGACGTGCCGCAGGGCATCCCCGGACTCGTAGAGCACCTTGCCGAGCGGCAGGGTGATCGGCTCGAGGTAGGGCAGCAAGCGCTCCAGCGATTGCGCGGGCAGGGCCGCCAGAAGATGGTTCTGTTGTGGCTTTGGAGCATCAAGCATGTCAGCCACCGTCCGAAGTTGAGATTCCCTATCCCTACATATTAATCCATGGTGTGGTGTGTACATGGCCACGCTGAACCGTCTGTCGGTATTACTGCGCGCGTGCAAATTTGCTGTCGGTGATAAAAAACGCGGGGCTGCTGTGCAGAGTCTAAATTTAAGAGCGTTATCGCACCGAAACCATGCTCATTTACTGCCACGATACAGGCGCCCCTTCAGTTTCGGGCGGAGGCTGCATGAACCTGTTTTCCATCCGGATGTTGCTGCGAACACTGACAGTGCTGAGCCTGACACTGCTGGTGGCGTGTGGTTCGTTGCCCACCATCGTTCCCGATATGGCCTACACCAACCCGGCCTCTGTGAAGATCGACAGCACGCACGGACCGCTGTCAGCCGAACGCAGCAAGGCCGTTATTGACCGTTTGAAGGCCAAAGGCGTCCAGACGAACATCTTCGACCTGCATATGGCGATCGAGGAGGCCATCGTCGGTAGCCCGCTGACGAACGGCAACAAGGTTGAACTGTTACAGAATGGTCCGAGTACCTACCAGTCAATGCTCACGGCGATTGCCAGCGCGCGTGATCACATCAATATCGAGAGTTACATTTTTGACGACGATGAAATCGGCCAGCGCTTTGCCGCAGCGCTGATTGCCAAACAGGCGGCTGGGGTCCAGGTCAATCTGATCCGGGACAGCGTCGGTACCCTCAGCACACCTTCGGCTTTTTTTACCCGACTGACCGCCGCGGGCATCAATGTGCTGGAATTCAATCCGGTCAATCCCGCGACCGCCAAGGCTGGGTGGCAAGTGAATCAGCGGGATCATCGTAAGCTACTGATCATTGATGGCCGCGTTGCCTTCCTCGGCGGTATCAACGTGAGCAGTGTCCATTCAGGCAACTCGTTCAGCCTGAACGCCAAAGTCAAACCCGCCGGCAAGTTGCCTTGGCGCGATACTGACTTGCGGGTTGAAGGGCCAGCCGTGGCTGAACTGCAAAAGCTGTTTATCGAGACGTGGGAAAAACAGAAAGGCACACCGCTCGCGACACGTCATTACTTTCCGAAAACCGAACACAAAGGCCACGAGGTCGTACGTGCTATCGGTAGTTCGCCGGACGAACCCTACAGCCTGATCTACGCCACGCTGATTTCGGCGCTACGCAGTGCGCAAACCGAAATCTGGCTGACCAACGCCTACTTCGTGCCCGATCCGCAGCTGTTGGCGRAGCTCAAGAATGCTGTGGCACGCGGCGTCGATGTGAAGCTGGTGCTGCCCAGCAGCACTGATTCCTGGCTGGTATTCAACGCTGGCCGCAGGCACTACACCGAGCTGCTGGAGGCCGGCGTCAAGCTCTACGAACGCCGCGATGCCTTGCTGCATGTCAAGACCGCGGTGATCGATGGTGTCTGGTCCACGGTCGGCTCTACCAATCTTGACTGGCGGAGTTTTCTGCACAACCAGGAAGTCAACGTCGTGGTACTCGGCACCGGGTTCGGCGAGAAAATGCGCTCGGCGTTCCTTGCCGATTTGCTGAAATCAAACGAAATCACACTTGAGCAGTGGCAGCAGCGTTCCCTTGACGTAAGAGCCAAGGAGCAGTTTGCTCACCTCTGGGAGTACTGGTTGTGAGGCAAGCACAAATGACGCCCATGAAGCTTTTGAGCCGGGTGAATATCAGCTTCTGCAGAGGCGCCATGCTGGTTCGCTTGGTCTTGCTCTATCTGTTGATCGGCATGCCGCTGGCCCACGCGCAGGATGCTCAAGCACTGATCGCACGCTACGGCGCCTTGCGTGAACAGTTGGCCAACAACCCGTTCCACCGCCCGCTCTATCTCCAATCAACTGAAACGTCAGACAGCCTGACAGGCGACGTCTATGCCTTGATCGAGCAACCCTATGCGGTGGTCAGTCCGGCGCTGCAGGGCATCGGCCATTGGTGCGATATCCTGATCCTGCATTTGAACGTGAAGAGCTGTCACGCCTCTTCCGGCGCAGGGGAAGGGTTACGCGTCAACATAGGGCGCAAGTCGGATCAGCCGCTGGCCGATACCTACCCGTTCGATTTTCTTTACCGGGTTGTCACCGATAGCGCCGATTACCTTCAGGTTGTGTTGAGCTCCGCGCAAGGACCGTTTGGAACGAGCAACTATCGGGTCAAGCTTGAAGTGGTGAAGCTCGATTCTCAGCGCAGCTTCCTGCATTTGTCCTATTCGTACGACTACGGTATCGCGGCCCGTATGGCCATGCAGGGCTATCTGGCGACAGTCGGTCGCAACAAGGTCGGCTTCAGCATCGTTGGCCGCAAGGCCGATGGTCAGCCAGCCTATATTGGCGATATGCGGGGTGTCGTCGAGCGCAATGCGATGCGCTACTACGTGGCGATCGAAGCCTACCTCGGCGCGCTGACGACACCCGCGCCGCAACAGCTCGAAAAACGTCTGAGCGACTGGTACACCGGGATTGAACGTTACCCGCTGCAGTTGCATGAGATTGGGCGCAGCGAGTACCTCTCCATGAAGCGCAGTGAAGTCCAGCCCAGCAAGTAGAAGGCCCGGCAGCCGCGATAAAATAAAGCCGGCCCTAGAGCCTGATTTCAGCCGCGAGGCATTCTCTGTAGCAGCTGCCGAAGGCTGCGTTCGGCAGCTGCTACAGATCGCATTACGGTTTAAGTGAACCTAGAGCCGGCCGTGATACGCCGCTTCGAAAATCTCCATCGCGCCATTGCGGGTCAAGGGCAGCGGGTTACCGCCGGCGCAGGGGTCGACAATCGCCATGTCGGCGATCAGGTCGGCCTGCCGATCATCCACCCCCAGCTCAAACAGCGTATGCGGCACGCCGATGTCCTTGCGCAACTTGAGGACGAAGGCCAGAAAACTGTCGAAGCCCGGGGTCGGCAGACGCAGATATGCCGCCAGCCGGGTGATGCGTTCCTCGATGGCCGGGCGATTGAATTTCAACACATAGGGCATGAACGTGGCGTTGGTCATGCCGTGATGGGTGTCGTACAGGGCGCCCACCGGATGTGCGAGCGCGTGCATCCCGCCCAGGCCTTTCTGGAAGGCGGTGGCGCCCATCGCGGCTGCCGCGAGCATTTCCGCGCGCGCCTCAAGGTCGGAGGGGGTGCGTACTGCACGCACCAGCGCATTGGCCACCAGGCGCATGCCTTCTACCGCAATTCCTTCGGCCATGGGGTGGAAACCGGGGGCGCAGTAGGATTCCAGGCAATGGGCAAAGGCATCCATGCCGGTGCCGGCGGTGACTTTTGCCGGCATGCCGACGGTGAGGGCCGGGTCGCTGATGACCACCCGTGGCATCATTTTCGGGTGGAAGATGATCCGTTTGGTGTGCGTACGCTCGTCGATGATCACCGCTGCACGGCCGACTTCGGACCCTGTACCCGCGGTGGTCGGCACTGYAATGATCGGGGCGATGCTGCTTTCGTCGGCGCGAGTCCAGTAGTCGCCGATGTCTTCGAAATCCCACACCGGCCGGGTCTGGCCGCTCATGAAGGCGATCAGCTTGCCCATATCCAGCCCGCTGCCGCCGCCGAAGGCGACCACGCCGTCATGCTTGCCGGCACGCCAGGCGTCGAGCCCTCCCGCCAGATTGGTCTCGACCGGATTCGGTTTGAGGTCGCAAAACAGCTCCACGCCGAGGCCGGCGGCGCGCAGGGATTCCAGCGCCGCCGTGGTGATCGGCGCACGCGCCAGGCCGCTGTCGGTGACCAGCAACGGTCGCTGGATACCTTGGCTGCGGCAGGTGTCGGCCAGTTCGGCGATGCGGCCAATACCGAAGTGGATGCTCGTGGGGTAGTTCCAGTTCGCAGTCAGGCTCATGGCTCAGATCTCATGGCGCAGATGGAAGGATTTGGCTCGGGTCAGGTGTTCGTAACCGATGCGCGACAGCGTTACGCCGCGCCCGCTGTTTTTCACCCCGGCCCAGGCCAGGGCCGGGTCCAGGTAGTCACAGCGGTTCATGAATACGCTGCCGGTGGCGATCTCATCGCCGATACGTTCGGCGGCGGCGAGGTCCGCGGTCCAGATGGAGGCGCTGAGCCCGAACTCGCTATCGTTCATCAAGGCGATGGCTTCGTCGTCGCTGGCAACCGGCATGATGCCGACCACCGGACCAAAGCTTTCCTCGCGCATCACCGACATTTGATGGTTAACGTTGACTAACACCTGCGGCGCGAGGTAGGCGCTGCCGGGCACGTCCGCTGGAAAGGCCTTTGGATCGATCAGTGCTTTTGCGCCTTTTGCCAGTGCTTCGGCGATTTGCCCGCGCACGAACTCGGCAGCCCCCGGATTGACCAACGGGCCGAGGGTGGTGGCTTCGTCCAGCGGGTTGCCCAGCACGTATTGGCGGGTCAGGGCGGCAAAACGCTCGACAAACGCCGGGTAAATTGTTTGATCAACATAGATTCGCTCGACGGCGCAGCAGCTTTGCCCGGAGTTGAAAAAACTGCCGTCCACCAGGTTTTCCACGGCATGCTCAAGGTTGGCGTCTGCGCGGACGTAGGCCGGGTCTTTGCCGCCGAGCTCCAGCCCGATGCCGAGGAAGAGCCCGGTGGCGGCGATTTCGATGGCTTTGCCGGCTTCGACCGAACCGGTGAAGTTCACTTGCTGCACCCGTCCGGAGGCAATGATCGCCGCGGTATAGGTGTGATTGAGCAGCAGGTTATGGAACAGCCCTTCGGGCAGATTGGCGCGGCGAAAGGCCTCGGCGAAACGTTCGCCGACCAGCAGCGTTTGCGAGGCGTGTTTGAGGATGACGCTGTTGCCGGCCATCAGCGCCGGAATAATCGTATTCACCGCCGTCAGGTAGGGATAATTCCACGGCGCGATAACCAGCACCGTACCCAGCGGCTCGCGTTTGATCTGGCGTCGAAACCCCGCGACAGGCGCAGGTTCGACCGCAGCCAAGGCTTCAGGTGCGATGGCGATCATGTGCCGGGCACGCTCTTCGAAACCGCGCAGCTCGCCGGCACCAAAGCGTACCGGGCGGCCCATTTGCCAAGCCAGTTCCGGGACTATTTCGTCTTTCATGGCCAGCATCGCGTCCACGGCGGCACTGCAAAAAGCGGCGCGCTCGCTCAGTGGCCGGCGCTTCCATGACGCCTGGGCGGCTGCGGCAGCCGTCAGAGCCTGCTCGATCTGCGCCGCATCGGCGCAGTGGCGTTCGGCGTAGACCCGGCCATCGACCGGGGAGATGAGTTGAATCATCGTCGTCATGGCTGCCTCAATAATCGATTGCTCAATAGCGCTCAAAGCCGCGCTGCAGTTCCCAGTCGGTTATCCGTCGGTCGTACTCTTTCTGCTCCCATTCGGCGGTGTGCACGTAGTGGTCGACCACTTCGTCACCGAACGCCTCGCGCAACATTTTCGAGGCCTTGAGCGCGGTACAGGCATCGCGCAGGGTCTTCGAGACTTCCGGCAAGTGTTCGTCGAGGTAGGCATCGCCTTCAAAGGGAGGCGCCAGGCTGAGTTTCTCGTCGATACCGGACAGCCCCGCAGCGATCAACGCGGCGAAGGCCAGATAAGGGTTGAGGTCGGCGCCGCCGATGCGACATTCGATGCGGATGGATTTGCTGCCTTCGGCGCACAAACGAAAGCCTGCAGTGCGATTGTCCCGACTCCAGACCGCCCGGGTCGGTGCGAAAGTGCCGGCCTGGAAGCGCTTGTACGAATTGATGTAAGGCGCGAGAAAACAGGCGATGTCGTTGGCGTACTTGAGCTGCCCGGCCACCCAGGCACGCATCAGCGTCGACATGCCGAACTCGGCCTTGGGGTCGAAGAACAGCGGCTTTTTGCCATTCTTGTCCCACAACGAGTTGTGGATATGGCTACTGGACCCGGCGGCGTCATAGCGCCACTTGGCCATGAACGTGATCGCTTTTCCCTGCAATTGCGCGATCTCTTTGCAGGCGTGCTTGATGATCACGTGCTGGTCGGCCATGGTCAGGGCATCGGCATAACGGACGTTGATTTCTTCCTGGCCCGGGCCCCATTCACCCTTGGAGTTTTCCACGGGAATGCCGGATGCCTGCAGGTGTTTGCGAATCGCCCGCAGCACCGGCTCCTCGCGGGTGGTCTGGAGGATGTTGTAATCCTCGATGTAGTGGCCAGCGGTTTTCGGCTTGTGGTAGTTGCGCTCGTGGATGGCCTCGTAACTCTCGTCAAACAGATAGAACTCCAGCTCAGAGGCAAACATGCCACTGTAGCCGCGCTCGCGCAGTCGCTCGATCTGCTTTTTCAGGATTGCCCGTGGGCTATGGGGCAGGTCGCGCCGATGGTGATGGTCGAGCACGTCGCAGAGCACCAGCGCCGTGCATTCCAGCCACGGCACGCGGCGCAAGGTAGCCATGTCGGGTTTGAGCACGAAATCGCCATAGCCTTTGCTCCAGCTGGCGGCGGCGTAACCCGGTACCGGCTCCATGTCGATGTCGTCGGCCAGCAGGTAATTGCAGCAGTGGGTTTCTTCATGGCCGCTGTCGATGAAAAACTCGACCTGGAATCGCTTGCCGACCAGTCGCCCCTGCATATCGACCATGCAGACCAGCACGGTATCGATATCGCCTGCGCTAGCGGCGAGTTTCAGTTCTTCGAAGCTGAGAAGGGGCTCGGTCATCACGTCAGTCCTGCGTGAAATATGAGCAATGAGTTGCTGAAAGCGTAGCCTACTGCAGCTGTAAACAAGTCTTGGCGGACGAAACCCGACGAATCAGCAGCAGATCCAGAAGCTAGAATAACTATCAAGAAATGTCAGTCAGTTAAGTCAGTACGCATACTC
>NZ_JBFTLU010000166.1:0-10376 GCF_056396605.1 Pseudomonas sp. 05T35 | reverse complement strand
GTCATTGACGGACAGAACAACGCACTGTTTTATCCGGGGGTGCCGTGATATTGCGCCTTCAATTTCAGTAAGCTCAATTCGATGACCACGAATCTTGATCTGATTGTCGCCTCGCCCCAGAAAGATGACACTGCCATCTGAAAGATAAGTGCCAAGGTCGCCGGTTCTATAGCAAATGTCGTCCTCGACATTCGCAAATGGATTCACAACAAATCTTTCCCTGGTTTGCGCAATGTCACCCCAATAACCGAGCGACAAATAGGGGCTGCGTATAAGAATTTCTCCGACCTCTCCTTCGCAGACCAACTTATTTGAGTCATCCACGACCAGCAGTTGTGCGCCTTCAATTCCTTTACCAAGCGGAATCCTGGCATTATTGGCTTCAGGGTCGACCTGATGGTACGCCATTGCCTGCGGAGTTTCCGTCGTGCCGTAAAAATTCACACTAACTGCATTTGGTGCGACGACGCGCATTTGTTCGTATAACGTACTGCTTAATGCATCTCCACCCCAAAACAAGTATCGCAGAGCGTTGAATTTTAGTTCGTTGATTTTTGCTCCAGTTTCAATAAGCTTTCCCAGKGGGGGCGTAAGGTGAATAACGGATATTCCATTCTTATGTATCCACGCCGCCAAAGCCGAAGGATCTATGACGGTTGACTGTGCCGGACAGATAGTTTTCGCGCCAATGGAGAGAGGCGTAAATACGTCCCTGTATACAGGGTCATGACCAAGCCCGGAAAGCAAGGAAAAGCAATCGTCTTTTGATAGCGAATGACGTTTGGTATGCCACTCAATAAAATGAACCAAAGGCGCATGATGTGTCGCAATCCCCTTCGGTTCCCCAGTGCTGCCCGATGTAAATGTGATATACGCCGGATGACAAGGGTCGACTTCTGGCAAAACCCTTTGATCAAAGGCGAACTTATGCAGTGATTCGGTGGGAATTTCCGGAATTCTGACGACCCGCGGATAGGAACTCTCTGCCCTTGGCTCAAAGTGCTCGAGATTGAGGTTGACTGTAGCCTCACCGCATAGCAGAACAAAGGTAGGCTGAAGCGCTCGAATGATTTGACCTACGCGCGCTGGTGGATATGCATTGTCGGCAACTGTGAACGTCAATCCGGCACGGGAGGCGCCGAGCATTGCATAGACCAACCCCGCACAGCGACTCGAAACAATAACAATCCGGTCGGATTCGGTAGCGCCATTTCCAATCAAGAAGGACGCAATGCCCTGGCTTATCTCTTCAAGCTGACGATAGCTGCAAGTCGCGTCTTGAGAGATTACAGCAATTGCATCAGGCGAGCGTCTCGCATGCTGTAAGAAGGCCATGAATATCGGACGTTCGACACAAGAATCCAGACGAAGCGTTGGGTTTGGGCGGACATCCTGCATGTTATTTTTATACTCCACCTAATCTATACGAGATTAACGTCGTGCCCCGAAAATCCGGAGTGAGATGACGCTGAATTTATCGGTAGCGGTGGCAAAAATATGGAGCGTCGAGCAGCCCGTTGAGTGGTTCAGGCCGAACGATTGAACGTTAGTGCAGAGTGGCCGCCGGCGCCAGCGCGGGTCCGGAAATGGGGACAAATTTATTTTTCTGCAGTGGGTAATGGCTTTTGCATTTGTGTCCAGGGTTTCCATGGCCACGGCTGCATTACCTGCAACAGTCTCTGCGCCATTCTCCGAAAGCCATTTCGTAATCTCTTCTATTGCTGCTCCCAGGGCATGCTGGTTGTGTAGAAGCAATGTCAGAGCATCTGCCGTGGCAATGTTGGAGTTTGAGTTATCTGGCATGGAAGTCGTCCTTGGGGGGCTGGCGAGAAAGTCTAGTTCATCTCGTCGCGGGCGACGCGCCACGCAATCATTCACTGGGGCCTGTTTCTGCACCGGAATAGAGCATCTGTCCCAGATCTGTCCCATATGGCCCTTTTCCAGACGCCAAAAACCACAAACCCCCGACTTTCTCTAGGAAAATCAGGGGTTTGTGTTTGCAGAATGTGGCGGTGAAGGAGAGATTCGAACTCTCGATACAATTTCTTGTATACACACTTTCCAGGCGTGCTCCTTAAGCCACTCGGACACTTCACCGTATCTCTTCAAACATGTTCTGTCTGTCGAGGCGCGCTAATGTAGTCGAAAGCTTTTCCGATGGCAAATATTTTTTTCAGAATTTTCATGCGGTTAAGCGATTTGCGAGTTCGGGCGGGTTTCGATGCATGGCAAACCTGCCAATCTTCGGCCGGGTGAATGCTTCTATATAGAGGGCAATGCGCGGTACGTATGGCCGGCTACGCTGGGCGGGCGCGAATTGGCTGACTGGCCGGTCAGTCATGGCGCTTTACCTGACCTACGACGATGGGTAACGTCTGCCCCACTTCAATACAAGGAATAGCGTCATGAGTGAGTTGATTTCCTACCATCTCGAAGACGGTATCGCGACCCTGACCTTGAGCAATGGCAAGGTCAATGCCATCTCGCCGGACGTGATTGCCGCGTTTAATGCTGCGCTGGATCAGGCGGTGACGGATCGTGCGGTGGTGATCATCACCGGTCAGCCAGGCATTCTGTCGGGCGGATATGACTTGAAGGTGATGACGGCCGGCCCTAAAGAAGCCGTGAGCCTGGTGACCGCCGGTTCGACCCTCGCCCGCCGTCTGTTGTCGCACCCTTTCCCGGTGATCGTCGCGTGCCCTGGACATGCAGTGGCCAAGGGCGCGTTCATTCTGCTGTCGGCCGATTACCGGATTGGTGTCGACGGCCCGTTCAGCATTGGCCTGAACGAAGTGCAGATCGGCATGACCATGCACCACGCCGGCATCGAGCTGGCCCGTGATCGTCTGCGCAAGTCGGCGTTCCACCGCTCGGTGATCAACGCCGAGATGTTCGATCCGCAGGGCGCTTTGGATGCTGGCTTCCTCGACAAGGTCGTTTCTGCCGAAGAACTGCAAAGTGCAGCACTGGCCATGGCGCGTCAGTTGAAGAAGATCAACATGACCGCGCACAAGAACACCAAGCTCAAAGTACGCAAGGCCCTGCTGGAGACGCTGGACAACGCGATCATCCTGGATCAGGAACACCTGGTTTAATCCCGAAAGCGCACCAACGAAAAGCCCGACCGCCGAGTCGGGCTTTTTCTTGCCTGATCTGTTTACAGTCCTTCGGCCGCTCTACTCCGCATCTGACGCTATCAGTCTGAAACATGCGCTTAAACATCGCCTATCTCCTACCTCTATAGCGGCAATTGCCGAAAACAGTGCACATCCGTACACTGCGCCACCTTTTGTCCCGGCGGGCCTGTAGATGCTGTATCTGTTTCGCATGTTATTGATGGGTCTGCATTTTGCTGTAGCGGGTGTGCTCGGTGTGGTGCTTGGCTTGTGCCGACCGTTCAATCCGGATAACAGTCGTTTGTGCGCGCGCCTTTATGCCTGGCCGGCGATGTGCATTTTGCGATTGCGAGTGAAGGCCGACGTCGCTGGGCTGACGAACAAGACCCAAAGCTGCGTGGTGATCGCCAACCATCAGTCCAACTACGATCTGTTCGTGCTGGGTAATGTGGTGCCGCACCGCACCGTGTGCATCGGCAAGAAAAGCCTGAAGTGGGTGCCGCTGTTCGGACAGTTGTTCTGGCTGGCCGGCAATGTGCTGATCGACCGTGGCAATGGGCACAAGGCTCGGCAGTCGATGCTCACGACCACCAACACCTTGCGGCACAAGGACACCTCGATCTGGGTGTTCCCGGAAGGCACGCGCAACCAGGGTGAAGAGTTGCTGCCATTCAAGAAAGGCGCGTTCCAGATGGCCATCGCTGCCGGGGTGCCAATCGTGCCCGTGTGCGTCAGCAGCTACATCAACCATATGCGTCTGAACCGCTGGCGCAGCGGCAAGATTCTGATCCGCTCGCTGCCGGCGATTCCTACCGCCGGATTGAGCATGGACGACATGCCGATGCTGATCGCCCAGTGCCGCGAACAGATGCGCGAGTGCATTGAATCGATGGATCGACAGCTGCAAGCAGCCTGAATGAAGCCCGCCTCGTGCGGGCTTCTTTTTGCCGGCGAACTTCGCTGATTTTGCTGACTCTCAAGCTTAAGAGCAGGATAATCTGGTCATTGCCTGTCATTGCCATTTGCCAAGAAGAAGTGAATAAGAATTATGGGTAGAGTCGTTGCGGCTGCGGTCTACAGTGCCGGTAAGAGAGTCACCGATATCACCCTTGATGAGGGCGCCGCCTGGGCTGCAAAACCCGGTCACTTTGTATGGATCGGCCTCGAAGAGCCGAACGCCCAGGAGCTGGCCAACCTGCAACGCCAGTTCGGCCTGCACGAACTGGCGATTGAAGACGCCCTGGATAAACACAGCCGATCGAAGCTGGAAACCTTTGGCGATGCGCTGTTTATCGTCACGTACTCGCCGGTGCGCCATGAGGGCAAACTGGAGTTCATCGAAACCCACATCTTTGCCGGCAAGGGTTACATCATCACCTGCCGTAACGGTCACTCGGCGTCCTACGCCCATGTGCGCCAACGCTGTGAGGCGCGTCCGCTGTTGCTTGAGCACGGCGAAGATTTCGTGCTCTACGCCCTGCTCGATTTCGTCATCGCAAACTATCAGCCAGTGGGCGAAGCGATCCATAGCGAGATCGATGAGCTGGAGCGCAACGTGCTGTGCAGCACGCTCAACGAAAAGGACATTCAGAACCTTCATGGTTTGCGGCGCGACGTGTTGCGCCTGCGCCGTTATGCGGCGCCGATGGTGGAGATCAGCGAAGAGCTGCAGAAGCTGAGCTTCCCGTTCATCGACAAGAACATGCGCCCGTACTTTCGTGATGTGCAGATCCACGTCACGCGACAGATGGAGGACCTGACGACGTTACGTGATATTGCCAGCCAGACCATCGAGATTGGCGTATTGCTGGAAGCGGCCCGTCAAAGCGTGGTGCAGCGCAAGTTTGCCGCCTGGGCGGCGATTCTGGCGTTCCCGACGGCGGTGGCCGGGATCTACGGGATGAACTTTCAGAACATGCCGGAGCTGAGCTGGCACTACGGCTATTTTGTGGTGATGGGGTTTATGACCGTGGGATGTTTCGCGTTATGGGCGAGCTTCAAGCGGTCGGGGTGGCTTTGAAGAATTGTTGTGGCGAGGGAGCTTGCTTCCGCGGGTCGGTCCGCACTCGGGCAAAGCGACCCTGATATCAGCCGCCGCGAGTATTCAGATGGATCGCGATTGCCGGATTACGACCGCTTCGCGGCCGAGCGGGAGCAAGCTCCCTCGCCACAGGTTCCTCGTCGGCATTACACCTTATACGGATTTGGTCTCGGGCTTGTGGGCCACAAACCGCATCATCCACTCGGCAACGGTGGTGCCGTGGTGCTCTTGCGCCAGGCTTTCCATACCTTTCTGATAGACCTGCTCACCAAGGTGTTGCTGACGAATTTCCAGCAACGCCCGCGAGTAATCGTGAATAAACTCCGGGTGGCCCTGGAAGCACAGCACCTGGTCGTTGATGTGATACGCAGCGTACGGGCAAAAATCGCTGGAAGCGATCACCGTGGCATTTTCCGGTAGCGCGGTGACCTGATCCTGGTGGCTGATCAGCAGTGTCAGTTCTTCCCGCACCGGGCTCATCCACGGCGCTTTGGCGGCCAGTTTGTACTTGTGGGTGCCGACACCCCAACCCTGGGTCGCACGCTCGCTTTTGCCACCCAGCAGCAGCGCCAGCAATTGATGGCCAAAGCACACGCCCAGCAGCTTGTCGCCGCGCTCATAGCGCGACATCAGGTAAGTCTTGAGGGTTTGAATCCACGGGTCGGTGCCGAACGAATCAGCCTTGCTGCCGGTCACCAGATAGGCATCGAAACTCAGGTCATCGCTTGGGTATTCGCCCTGCATGACGTTGTAGACAGTGAATTCGGCAGCGATGGGTTGCTGCGAAAACAGACGCTGGAACATCTGCCCGTAACCCTGATATTGATCGACCAGCTCTGGACGCAGGATGTCGGTTTCCAGAATGCAGATGCGTAACGACATAAAAAATACCTGACACGATAGAGGCGATAGTGCACACCCAGAGCCTGCCTCGAAACGCGGGGTCAAGGCAAGCCCGGTGCGCACCGCCAATCCGTCAGAGCGACTCCCTCAGAACAACGCGCCCTTCGCGGCTTTTTCCAGCAACAAAGCCGGCGGTGTAAAGCGCTCGCCGTACTGCTCGGCCAGGTATTGGGCGCGGGCAACAAAATCCTTCACGCCGTATTGGTTGATGAACTGCAACGCCCCGCCGGTCCAGGCGGCGAAACCAATGCCGAAGATCGAACCGATGTTGGCATCGGCCGTCGACAGCAGCACGCCCTCCTCCACACAGCGCACGGTTTCGATGGCCTGCACAAACAGCAAGCGATCGCGTACATCCTGTGGCGATATCTGCCCGTCAGCTTTCTCGAAACGGGTTTTCAGCTCTGGCCACAAATGTTTCTGTCCACCGGCCGGGTATTCGTAGAAACCGCCACCCGCGGCTTTGCCGGGACGCTGGCATTCGTTGAGCAGCAGGTCGATCACGGCAAACGCCGGGTGCGCGGGCAGCGGTTTGCCTTCGGCTTGCAGGTCCTTGGCAGTTTGCTGACGGATATGGCTCATCAGGCTCAGGGAAACTTCGTCAGAGATCGCCAGCGGACCTATCGGCATTCCAGCCTTGCGCGCCTCGGTCTCGATCATCGGTGCCGAGATGCCCTCGCCGAGCATGGCGATACCTTCATTGGTAAACGTGCCGAAGACTCGCGAGGTGAAGAAGCCACGGCTGTCGTTGACCACGATTGGGGTTTTCTTGATTTGCAGGACGAAATCGAAACCACGGGCCAGGGTTTCATCGCTGGTATTGACACCTTTGATGATTTCCACCAGCGGCATTTTGTCGACCGGGCTGAAAAAGTGCAGGCCGATGAATTTCGACTGATCCGGCACGGCGGTCGCCAGGCCACTGATGGGCAAGGTCGAGGTGTTGGAAGCGATGACCGCGTTTGCACCGACGATTTTTTGTGCGGCGGACGAGACCTTGGCTTTCAGCTCGCGGTCTTCAAACACCGCTTCGATGATCAGGTCACAGCCCGCCAGATCGGCATCCTGCTCGGTGGTCTTGATCCGCGCCAGGGTGGCGTCACGCTGCTCCGGGCTGAGCTGGCCACGGGCGACTTTCTTGTCCAGCAGTGCTGCCGAATGGGCCTTGCCCTTCTCGGCTGCCGCCAGGTTGATGTCCTTGAGCACCACGTCGATTCCGGCCACGGCGCTGACATAGGCAATCCCGGCGCCCATCATGCCCGCGCCGAGTACACCGAGTTTTTTCGTCACGTGCGGCGCAAAACCCGCAGGACGCGAGCCGCCAGCGTTGATCTCGTTGAGCTGGAACCAGAAGGTTCCAATCATGTTCTTCGCCACCTGGCCGGTAGTCAGCTCGGTGAAGTAGCGGGTTTCGATCAACTGTGCCGTGTCGAAATCAACCTGAGCGCCCTCAACCGCAGCGCAGAGGATCTTCTCCGGCGCTGGCAGGCAACCCTGGGTTTTGCTGCGCAAAATCGACGGCGCGATGGCCAGCATCTGCGCGACTTTCGGGTTCGACGGTGTGCCGCCGGGAATCTGGTAACCGCTCATATCCCAAGGCTGCTTGACCGTCGGGTTGGCAATAATCCAGGCTCGCGCCTTGGCCAGCAGTTCATCACGATCCGCCGCCAGCTCATCGATCAAACCGGCTTGCAGGGCTTGCTGCGGCCGGACTTTCTTGCCTTCGAGCAGATACGGCAGCGCCTTCTCCAGCCCCAGTAGGCGCACCATGCGCACCACTCCGCCGCCGCCCGGCAGCAGCCCCAGCGTGACTTCCGGCAAACCGATCTGCACCGACGAATTGTCCAGCGCAATGCGGTGATGGCAGGCCAGACAGATTTCCCAACCGCCACCCAGCGCCGCACCATTGATTGCGGCGACTACCGGCTTGCCGAGCGTTTCCAGTGTCCGAAGCTGGGCTTTGAGTGTCAGCACCATGTCGTAGAAGGCTTTGGCTCGAGGCTTGCCGACCTTGATCAACTCATTGAGATCGCCGCCGGCAAAGAAGGTTTTTTTTGCGGAGGTGATGATCACTCCGGCAATCGAATCCTTGTCGGCCACCAGACGCGCAACGCAACCAGCCATGGCCTCGCGGTACACCGCGTTCATGGTGTTGGCGCTCTGGCCCGGCATGTCGATGGTCAGGACGACAATCTGGTCCTGTCCTTTTTCGTAACGGATGGCATCGGTCATGGCAATTTTCCTTGAAGTCGGAGGCTCAGAGGCGTTCGATGATGGTGGCGATGCCCATGCCGCCGCCGACACAGAGGGTCGCCAGGCCGTAGCGCAACTGCCGCACTTCCAGTTCATCGAGCAAGGTGCCGAGAATCGCGCAACCGGTGGCGCCCAGCGGGTGGCCCATGGCGATGGAGCCGCCGTTGACGTTGACCTTGGCCGGATCGATGGCCATGTCCTTGATGAACTTGAGCACCACCGAGGCGAACGCTTCGTTGACCTCGAACAGATCGATGTCCTCGACCCGCAGCCCGGCCCTGGCCAAGGCCTTGCGAGTGGCCGGCGTCGGACCGGTGAGCATGATGGTCGGATCGGTGCTGGTGACCGCCGTGGCGACGATCCGCGCCCGTGGCTGCAAACCCAGTGCCCGACCTTTGGCTTCGGAGCCAATCAACATCAGCGCCGCGCCGTCGACGATCCCCGAGCTGTTTCCGGGCGTGTGAACGTGACTGATTCGCTCCACGTGGCTGTAGACCCGCAACGCGGTAGCGTCGAAACCCATTTGCCCGATCATCTCGAAGCTCGGCTTGAGCTTGCCCAAGCCTTCCAGCGTCGACTCGGCGCGAATGAACTCATCATGATCCAGCAGGACGATGCCGTTCTGATCCTGCACCGGCACCAGGGACTTTTTGAACGAGCCATCCGCCCGTGCCCGCGCCGCCTTCTGTTGAGAGTGCAGTGCGTACGTATCGACGTCTTGACGGCTGAAGCCCTCAATCGTGGCGATCAGGTCGGCGCCCACGCCTTGCGGGGTGAAATGGCAGTGCAGGTTGGTTTGCGGATCCAGCGCCCAGGCACCACCGTCGCTGCCCATCGGCACCCGGGACATGGACTCGACGCCACCAACCACCACCAGGTCCTCAAAGCCGGAACGCACTTTCATCGCCCCAAGATTCACCGCTTCCAGCCCGGATGCGCAAAAGCGGTTGATCTGCACACCCGCAACGCTAACGTCCCAGTCGGCCACCAGCGCCGCGGTTTTGGCGATGTCGGCGCCCTGATCGCCAATCGGCGTGACACAGCCGATCACGATGTCATCAACCTCGCGGGTGTCGAGTTGCGTCCGCTGTTGCAGGGCAGCGAGCAAGCCTGCCAGCAGGTTCACCGGTATGACGCTGTACAAGGCGCCATCAGCCTTGCCACGGCCACGGGGTGTACGTAACGCGTCGAAAATCAAAGCTTGGGTCATGACGTCCTCGTACCGCTGGGCAGGTGAATAGTTGGCGAGTTCTCACCTTAGGCTCAGCAGCGGCGGATTCAATGACCGAAGCGCTCAACGGCCTTGACGGTCACGCTCAGACGAACGGTAGTGAGCTATCGGATAAATCGATTCGGGTCACCGAACTGTCTAGCAAAAGGCCGGCAAAGCTGCTGGCAGTATGCCTCATGCCTTTTTAGAAGCAGGTTGATCTAGGTTGATACGAAATGGATCTAAAGCACAGCCTGCGGGGCCCCTAAGGTAAACCTTACGAGGTCGTCGTCGGGTTTTGCCGAGGCGCCCGTGAGAAAAGCACTACAGCGCTTTGCCGTCATGGAGAAATGCAGGCAAGCATTCGACGCTCAGGAAATAACAAAAAAAGGCAAACAGCCATGTTCAAACATTCGAAAGTGCGTCAAGCCGGGCTCATTTTGTTCGCCACTACGCTGCTACTGATTTTGCCGAACCTTACCAAGGTGATCGGATAATCAAGCGTGGTTGTTGACGACGCCTCACTAAAAAACTGACTCGCTCGCTTTCCGGGCCTGCATGTGTGTGCCAACCTTTACGGCACACCTTCGACAGGATGGCGATCACTTGAAAGCTTTACTTTTGCTTGGGGCCTTGCTGCTCAGCACGCCCTCGTATGCCGCACAGCTGGTGCTCGACCTGGGCACCGGCAGCCGAACCTGGAAAACCGAGGAGTTGCTCAAGCATCCTCAGGCCCAGACGATTCAGATCACCGACGAYGTTTCCTACAAAAGGAACATGAGTTATCGCGCGGTGCCGCTGGCGGCGTTGTTGACGGGTATCAAAGCTGACGACCACTTGCAAGCCGTGGCCC
>NZ_JBFTLU010000165.1:0-8765 GCF_056396605.1 Pseudomonas sp. 05T35 | reverse complement strand
GCCTCATCGCGAGCAGGCTCGCTCCCACACTGGGCCGCGTAGGGCACAGATTTTGTGTCCACTGAAGATCAAATGTGGGAGCGAGCCTGCTCGCGATGAGGCCCGCACAGGCGCTCAAACTCCCAGCAACAAAAAAGCCCTCGGACATCACCTGTCCGAGGGCTTTTTCATGTCGCGTGAAACCGGGTTATTTCTTCAAGCCGTAATGCTCGTCGAGCATGCCTGGGGAGTTTGGCATTTTCGGCGCGTAATCGCGTGGCGGCTCCTGATTGCGTGGCGGCGTCAGGCGTTCCCGTGGCGCTTGCACGGCGGCCTCGGAGTGCAGGGCGGCCAGCAGGCGTTGGCGAGTCTGTTCGTCCAGGGCCAGGCGGTTGGCACCCTCGGCGAGGTGGTCTTGCACTTCCTGATAGCTCTGAGTGAGCTTCTTGACCAGCGTTGCGGTGCTGTTGAAGTGGGTGATCACTTCATTCTGATAGTTGTCAAAACGTTCCTGAATGTCATCCAGCTGACGTTGCGTGCTGCTAGGCGCGGCATTCGGCAGAAGGCGGGCAACCAGGAAACCAATGGCGACACCGGCAACCAGGGCAAGAGTCGGCAACAACCAAACTAAGAGCGAGTGTTCCACGAGTCCTTCCTCTATAAACGGCTTTGCTTTACGTTAACGGCTCGGACCTGCGCTGTATACCGCGACGAGATCGCAATCATGCCAGGCACAGACTTTTAGCTAGACGAGTCGACCCTTCGAGAGGTCACGGAGTTCCTTCCTTGCTTATGCGTGAAACCCCTGTATTGATTGATGGCCCGGTGGGCCAACTGGAAGCCTTGTACCTGGACTCCCCCGAGCCACGTGGCCTGGCGCTGATCTGTCACCCAAACCCGGTGCAGGGCGGCACCATGCTCAATAAAGTCGTTTCGACCTTGCAGCGCACCGCTCGCGATGCCGGTTTGATCACATTACGATTTAATTACCGTGGCGTCGGCGCGAGCGCCGGCATGCATGACATGGGCACCGGCGAAGTCGATGACGCTCAAGCCGTGGCTGAATGGTTTCGCGCCAAACACCCTGATTTGCCAATGACCCTGTTCGGTTTCTCGTTCGGCGGCTTCGTTGCGGCCAGCCTCGGCGGACGCCTGGAAGCCAGGGGCGAGCAGCTCAAGCACGTGTTCATGGTTGCGCCGGCGGTGATGCGTCTGGGCGATCAGGATCAGCTGCCGCAGCACGGCGAACTGACGCTGATCCAGCCAGAATCCGACGAAGTCATCGATCCGCAACTGGTTTACGATTGGTCTGACGCCCTCGATCGCCCCCATGAGCTGCTGAAAGTGGCAGAATGCGGACACTTTTTTCACGGCAAGCTGACCGATCTCAAGGATCTGATCCTGCCGCGCCTTTCGAATTGATTGCAGTCTGATAAGCGATTACCCATGACTACTCGTACGCGCATCCTCACCGGCATCACCACCACCGGCACCCCGCACCTGGGCAACTACGCCGGCGCGATCCGGCCGGCGATCCTCGCCAGCCGCGACAGCAATGCCGATTCGTTCTACTTCCTGGCCGACTACCACGCCCTGATCAAGTGCGATGACCCGCTGCGCATCCAGCGCTCGCGTCTGGAAATCGCCGCGACCTGGCTGGCCGGTGGTCTGGATGTGGATCGGGTAACGTTTTATCGCCAGTCCGACATCCCGGAAATCCCTGAGCTGACCTGGCTGCTGACTTGCGTTGCCGCCAAGGGCCTGCTCAACCGTGCGCACGCCTACAAGGCCTCGGTGGACAAGAACGTCGAAGCCGGTGAAGACCCGGACGCCGGCATCACCATGGGCTTGTACAGCTACCCGGTGCTGATGGCGGCGGACATCCTGATGTTCAACGCGCACAAGGTTCCGGTCGGTCGCGATCAGATCCAGCACGTGGAAATGGCCCGCGACATCGGCCAGCGCTTCAACCACCTGTTTGGCCAGGGCAAGGAGTTCTTCACCATGCCCGAGGCGCTGATCGAAGAAAGCGTCGCCACGCTACCGGGCCTCGATGGCCGGAAGATGTCGAAAAGCTACGACAACACCATTCCGTTGTTCTCCAGCGCCAAAGAGATGAAGGACGCGATTTCGCGGATCGTCACCGACTCCCGTGCACCGGGCGAAGCCAAGGATCCGGACAATTCGCACCTGTTCACCCTGTTCCAGGCTTTCGCCACTGCGGCGCAGGCCGACGAGTTCCGCAGCGAACTGTTGCAGGGCCTGGGTTGGGGCGAGGCGAAGAATCGTCTGTTCCAACTGCTCGATAACGAACTGGGCGAGTCCCGCGAGCGTTACTACCAACTGATCGAACGCCCGGCAGACCTCGAAGACATTCTGCAGCACGGTGCCGCCAAGGCTCGCGCCGTGGCCACGCCGTTCCTCAACGAGCTGCGTGAAGCGGTCGGCCTGCGGTCTTTCGTCAAGCAGACGCAAGTGGCGGCCACCACCAAGAAGAAAGCCGCGAAAGCCGCGCGTTTCGTCAGCTTCCGTGAAGACGACGGCAGCTTCCGTTTCCGCCTGCTGGCCGCTGATGGCGAGCAACTGCTGTTGTCGCGCAACTTCGCTGACGGCAAAACCGCCGGCCAGGTGACCAAGCAACTGCAATCCGGCCAGGCGCTGGATGTTCGCAGCGAAGACCTGAGCTTCAGCGTCTGGCTCGAAGGCGAGTGCGTCGCCGACAGCCCGGCCTTCGCTGACAGCACCGCGCGGGATGTCGCCATTGACACCTTGCGGGTTGCGCTGACGCCTGTTCAGGAATAATCAACGGTTCGGCCCGACCAAGGGCTGATTGCCATTCTCAAGGGTCGTCGCTACAGTGTCGGCCCGTTTTTGTTGCCTTGCTAACGAATTATGACGCCCCTAGAACGATATCAAGCTGATCTGAAACGCCCGGAATTCTTCCATGACGCCGCGCAGGAAACTGCCGTGCGCCATTTGCAGCGCCTGTACGACGATCTGGTCGCGGCCTCGCAGAACAAACCGGGCCTGCYCGGCAAGCTGTTTGGCAAGAAAGACCAGGCGCCGGTCAAGGGCCTGTACTTCTGGGGCGGCGTAGGTCGCGGTAAGACTTACCTGGTCGACACCTTCTTTGAAGCGCTGCCGTTCAAGGAAAAGGTCCGCACTCACTTCCACCGCTTCATGAAGCGCGTGCACGAAGAGATGAAGACCCTCGGCGGCGAGAAAAACCCGCTGACCATCATCGCCAAGCGTTTCTCCGACGAAGCGCGGGTGATCTGTTTCGATGAGTTCTTCGTGTCCGACATCACCGACGCGATGATCCTCGGCACCTTGATGGAAGAGCTGTTCAAGAACGGCGTGACGCTGGTTGCGACCTCGAACATCGTGCCGGACGGTCTGTACAAGGACGGCCTGCAACGTGCGCGTTTCCTGCCAGCCATCGCGCTGATCAAGCAGAACACCGACATCGTCAACGTCGACAGCGGCGTCGACTATCGTCTGCGTCACCTTGAGCAGGCCGAACTGTTTCACTCCCCGCTCGACGAAGCGTCCCACGAGAGCCTGCGCAAAAGCTTCCGCGCACTCACGCCGGAATGCACTCAGGCCATCGAAAACGATGTGCTGATCATCGAGAACCGTGAGATCCGTGCCGTGCGTACGTGCGACGACGTGGCCTGGTTTGACTTTCGCGAACTGTGCGACGGCCCGCGTAGCCAGAACGACTACATCGAACTCGGCAAGATCTTCCACGCCGTGTTGCTCAGCGGCGTAGAGCAGATGAGTGTCACCACCGACGACATCGCCCGACGTTTTATCAACATGGTCGACGAGTTCTACGACCGTAACGTCAAGCTGATCATTTCCGCTGAAGTCGAGTTGAAAGACCTCTACACCGGCGGTCGCCTGAACTTCGAGTTCCAGCGCACCCTCAGCCGTCTGCTGGAAATGCAGTCCCATGAGTTCCTGGCGCGGGCGCACAAGCCGTAGGACATTTCGGAAAATAAAAAAGGCCTGCAATGCAGGCCTTTTTTATACGCTGAAGATCCCGGTGTGGGAGCGAGCCTGCTCGCGATGACTGAGTGCCAGTCGACATCGATGTTGGATGTCAGACCGCAATCGCGAGCAGGCTCGCTCCCACAGGGGGGCTGTGTTGGCCCTTGGTTTACGCGGCCTGCTGGAACTGCTGCCGATACTGGTTCGGCGACAGCTCGGTGTGCTGGCGGAATAGCCGGGCGAAGAAGCTCGCGTCGTCGTAGCCGACTTCGTAGCTGATGGTCTTGATGCTTTTACGGCTGGCGGACAACAAGCCCTTGGCGGTTTCGATGCGCAGGCGTTGCAGGTAGTGCAGCGGTTTGTCGCCAGTGGCGGTCTGGAAGCGCCGCATGAAGTTGCGGATGCTCATGCCGTGCTCGCGGGCGACGTCTTCGAAGCGGAACTTGTCGGCAAAATGCTCTTCGAGCCAATGCTGGATTTGCAGGATGATCACATCCTGATGCAGCTTCTGCCCGCCGAAACCGATACGCCCGGGTGAATAACTGCGCTGCACTTCATACAGAATGTCGCGGGCCACGGCCTGGGCCACGTTGGCCCCGCAGAAGCGCTCGATCAGGTAAATGTAGAGGTCGCAGGCCGAGGTGGTGCCGCCGGCGCAGTACAGGTTGTCGGCGTCGGTCAGGTGCYTGTCCTGATTGAGCTGAACGTTGGGGAAGCGCTCTTCGAAGGCGTTGAAGAAGCGCCAGTAGGTGGTCGCTTCCTTGCCATCGAGCAGGCCGGCCTCGGCGAGCCAGAACACCCCGGTGGCTTCGCCGCAGAGTACCGCGCCGCGTGCGTGTTGCTCGCGCAGCCACGGCAGCACCTGTGGATAACGTTTGCAGAGGGTGTCGAAATCGTCCCAGAACGCCGGGAGGATGATGATGTCGGCGTTTTCCAGGCCGCCATCCACCGGCATGATCACATCGCTGAAGCTGTTGACCGGTTTGCCGTCGGGGCTGACCAGGCGGGTTTCGAACACCGGGGTCAGGCCGTGGCCCAGTTGTTTGCCGTAACGCAGGCTGGCCAGATGGAAGAAATCCTTGGCTTGCATGAGGGTGGATGCAAAAACCCGGTCGATAGCCAGAATGCTGACGCGCCGCAGGGGCGTGGAGAGTTGGATAGACATATTCAATTTATTCTTATAGGGGAAAGTGGTCACCAAGCGGCTGGATCGTCTTATTTTTTGTCTGATGTGTCCAGTGTCCTGTTATCAACGGGAGGCTTAGGCTCAGGGTTCATTTGCGATCAACAATAACCACAGGTGCCCCGATGATCCCCAGAACCTTGTTCAGTTCCGAGCACGAACTGTTTCGCGACAGCGTACGAACCTTCCTCGAAAAAGAAGCCGTGCCGTTTCATGCGCAGTGGGAAAAACAGGGGCATATCGACCGCGCGCTGTGGAACAAGGCGGGGGAGGCGGGGATGCTCTGTTCTCATCTGCCGGAAGCGTACGGTGGGTTCGATGCGGACTTCCTCTACAGCGCGGTGGTGATCGAAGAGGTGGGGCGACTGGGGTTGACCGGTATCGGCTTCTCCCTGCATTCGGACATCGTGGCGCCGTACATCCTGCATTACGGCAGCGAAGCGCTGAAGCACAAATACCTGCCGAAACTGGTCTCCGGCGAAATGGTTACCGCGATTGCCATGACCGAGCCAGGCGCCGGCTCCGACCTGCAAGGGGTGAAAACCACAGCGGTGCTGGAGGGCGACGAGTATGTGATCAACGGTTCGAAAACCTTCATCACCAACGGCTTTCTCGCGGACCTGGTGATTGTCGTGGCCAAGACTGATCCCAAGGCCGGGGCCAAGGGCACCAGTCTGTTTCTGGTGGAAGCGAACACCCCGGGCTTCGAAAAGGGCAAGCGCCTGGAGAAGGTCGGGATGAAAGCGCAGGACACCTCGGAGCTGTTCTTCCAGGACGTCCGTGTGCCCAAGGAAAATCTCTTGGGCCAGGCTGGGATGGGCTTCGCCTATCTGATGCAGGAATTGCCGCAGGAACGTCTGACGGTTGCCATCGGCGGTCTGGCTTCAGCCGAGGCAGCGTTGAAGTGGACCCTGGATTACACCCGCGAGCGCAAGGCGTTCGGCAAGGCGATTGCAGATTTCCAGAACACCCGCTTCAAACTGGCAGAGATGGCCACGGAGATTCAGATTGGCCGGGTCTTCGTCGACCGCTGCCTGGAGCTGCACCTGCAAGGCAAGCTCGATGTGCCAACGGCGGCGATGGCCAAATACTGGGGCACCGACCTGCAATGCAAGGTGCTCGACGAGTGCGTGCAGCTGCATGGCGGTTACGGTTTCATGTGGGAATACCCGATCGCCCGGGCCTGGGCGGATGCGCGGGTGCAGCGGATTTATGCCGGGACCAATGAAATCATGAAAGAGATCATCGCGCGGTCGCTTTGACCGGAGGTGACTGGGCGGACGCCATCGCGAGCAGGCTCGCTCCCACAGGTACAGCGTAATCCCTGTGGGAGCGAGCCTGCTTGCGATGGGGTTTATGAGTCGATCAAGGCGCCGGGTTCGGGTGATCCTTGTGAATCGCCTCGATCCCCGCCAGCACTTCATCCGACAGTTTCAGGTCGAAACTGGCAATGTTGCTGTCCAGCTGTTCCAGCGTGGTCGCGCCAATGATGTTGCTGGTGACGAACGATTGCCGGGTCACGAACGCCAGGGCCATTTGTGCCGGGTCCAGGCCGTGTTCACGGGCCAGCGCCACGTAACGGCTGCACGCGACTTCCGACTGCGGGTTGAAGTAGCGGCTGAAGCGGCTGTAAAGACTCAGGCGAGCGTTTGCCGGGCGCGCCCCACCTTCGTACTTGCCGGACAGAAAACCAAACGCCAGCGGCGAATAGGCGAGCAGTCCGCATTGTTCGCGGATGGCGATTTCCGACAGACCGATTTCAAAGCTGCGATTGAGCAGGTTGTAGGGGTTCTGGATCGACACCGCACGCGACCAGCCGCGGGCTTCGGCCAGCGCGAGGAACTTCATGGTGCCCCACGGCGTTTCGTTGGACAGGCCAATGTGGCGGATCTTGCCGGCTTTGACCTGTTCGTCGAGTGCCTCGAGAGTGTCTTCCAGCGGGGTCAGGTTGACTTCGCTCTTGTGCGTGTAGCCCAGTTGCCCGAAGAAATTGGTGCTGCGTTCCGGCCAGTGCAGCTGGTAGAGATCGATATAGTCGGTCTGCAAGCGCTTGAGGCTGGCGTCCAGGGCCTGGACGATGTGTTCGCGGTTGTGTTTGAGGTGGCCACCGCGAATGTAGTCRATGGTGTTGCCGGGGCCGGCGATCTTGCTCGCCAGAATCCAGTCGGCTCGATCTCCACGGCTCTTGAAGTAATTGCCGATGTAGCGCTCGGTGGTGGCGTAGGTTTCGGCTTTGGGTGGCACCGGGTACATTTCGGCGGTGTCGATGAAATTGATCCCGGCGCTCTTGGCCCGTTCAATCTGTGCGAAAGCCTCTGCCTCGCTGTTTTGCTCGCCCCAGGTCATGGTCCCGAGGCAGATTGCGCTCACGTTCAGATCGGTACGGCCCAGCTGTCGATAGTCCATCGGGTAGTCCTTGGGGGAAAACAATCATAAAAGCAGGTTGAATTTTTTTTCGCAATCTGCATAATTGCGCACCTCTTTCTGCAGTGGAAGTGATGCGCCGCCTGCCGAAGAATCTTGCCGTTGAACGGACGCGCCGACCCGAGCCCCCGATAGCGTCTGTACCCGGCTGCCTTTGACTTGTCAAAGTACGCACTATTCAGTAAGATCCGCCGTCTAAATTTACAGGGCGGCCCCTGAGGCTATAAAGAATGAAAACTTTTACTGCTAAACCGGAAACAGTAAAGCGCGACTGGTTTGTCGTCGACGCTGCTGGTCAGACCCTGGGTCGTCTGGCCACCGAGATCGCGAGCCGTCTGCGTGGCAAGCACAAGGCTGAGTACACTCCTCACGTTGACACCGGCGACTACATCGTCGTTATCAATGCCGAGCAGATTCGTGTGACCGGTGCTAAAACCACCGACAAAATCTACTACTCCCACTCCGGTTTCCCGGGCGGCATCAAGTCGATCAACTTCGAAAAGCTGATCGCTAAAGCCCCTGAGCGCGTGATCGAGACCGCGGTCAAAGGCATGCTGCCTAAGAACCCGCTGGGTCGCGACATGTATCGTAAGCTGAAAGTCTATGCGGGCGCTGCTCACCCTCATACTGCTCAGCAGCCCCAAGAACTGAAGTTTTAACGGAATAGTTCATTATGTCGGCGACTCAAAATTACGGCACTGGCCGTCGCAAGACCGCAACCGCACGCGTTTTCCTGCGTCCGGGCACTGGTAACATCTCCATCAACAACCGCTCCCTGGATAATTTCTTCGGTCGCGAAACTGCCCGCATGGTAGTTCGTCAGCCGCTGGAATTGACTGAGACTGTCGAGAAGTTCGACATCTACGTCACCGTGATCGGTGGTGGTGTAAGTGGTCAAGCTGGCGCAATCCGCCACGGTATCACTCGCGCTCTGATGCAGTACGACGAAACTCTGCGCGGTGCTCTGCGCAAAGCGGGCTTCGTTACTCGTGACGCACGTGAAGTTGAACGTAAGAAAGTTGGTCTGCGTAAAGCGCGTAAGCGTCCGCAGTACTCGAAGCGTTAATTCGCTTTCGCGTTCAAAGCGCCCAGTCTCCTCGCGGAGCTGGGCGTTTTTTTTGCTTAAAGATTTATGATGTGACAACTTGCCACATCCGTAGAGCCCCTATACTACAAGGCTTGGCGC